>JAJRSY010000222.1 GCA_024278565.1 Bacteroidota bacterium | reverse complement strand
TTTTTCAGGAGTTAACCGCCAATAATGCTGATACGGAAGTAGCATTTAGAACTGGTAAAAGATTTATCAAGCAGCTTCAACGAAGCCGTGCAGATGAAGACTCCGATAATCAGAAAACAGTAAAAGTACCGGTTTCCGAACCGGTGTCTTTGGAAATTGGCTCGCCCGGAAAAATCGAAAGCCTTCACCATGTAAAAACCACACTTAAAGCGCCTGCCAAAGATGAAATACAGGTGAAAGTTCATGCTGCCTCCATCAACTTCAAAGACTTGCTAAAAGTACTGGGACAAATTTCCTCCAAAGTCATAGAGGGCACCTATTTTGGAAATACTTTCGGCATGGAATGTAGCGGTGTCGTAACCGCAGTAGGCAGCGATATAAAAGACCACAAAGTGGGCGATGAAATTGTAGTAGCAACGCCCGAAGGTTGTTTTAGCTCCTACGTTACCGTAAAGCCTCAGTATTTTGTACCCAAGCCTTCCACGGTTTCCTTTGACGAAGCGCCTATCATGATTCCTTACATGACCGCCATTCACGGGCTTGTAAATATTGCTCAACTTCAACCCGGAGAAAAAGTGTTGATCCATAACGGTTCTGGGGCAGTCGGTCAGGCAGCCATACAAGTGGCAAAATGGAAAGGCGCTGAAATATATACCACAGCCGGAACGGAAGATAAAAGAGCGTTTTTAAAGTCAGAAGGCATTGACCACATTTACAATTCCAGAGACCTATCCTACACGGAAGAAATTCTAAAAGATACTGATGATTATGGCGTGGATGTCGTGATAAATGCCATTGCAGGTGAGTCGTTATACCAAAGTTTCAAATTACTGGCGTCTTATGGTCGCTTTGTGGAAATCGGCAAGAGAGATATTGCTGAAAACACAGGACTGCCAATGAATATTTTCAACCGTAATATTTCTTTTACGCATATTGATATTGACCGCATCATGCAGGAAAGATTTGCTTTAGCCAAAAGCCTGTTGTCCGAAATTTATAAAGGTTTTGAAGCGGGCTATTTTTATGCGTTTCCGGTGAAAAGTTTCCCGGCAAATGAAGCTGTTGAGGCTTATAGTTTTGTCAGGCAAAGCCAGCATACCGGCAAAGTAATCATTAATTATGCGGAAGGAGAAGTTGAGGTGGAAGAACTGCAACGACCCGATGTTATTAAAAAAGATGGAACATACATTATCACAGGTGGTACGGGCGGTTTCGGATTTGAAATAGCCAAATGGTTGGCAGACAAAGGCGTGAAACAATTAATTTTATTAAGTAGAAGTGGCGTAAATAATGACGATGTAAAAAATGCTATTGCTGCAATGGAAGAATCCGGGACACAAGTTTGGGCGCCTTCGGTTGACATTACTGATTCAAAGGCAGTAAAGAAAGTTGTGGATGAGGCAAATAAAAACCTACCGCCCATTAAAGGAATATTTCACGGGGCGATGGTGCTGGATGACGGGTTTTTGAACGACCTGAACCGTGAACGATTTAAAACCGTCATGATGCCAAAAGTTCAGGGAGCCATCAACTTGCACAAGGCGACTTTAAATATTCCACTGGATTTCTTTTTGAGTTTCTCTTCCATTTCATCTATCATAGGCAATGCGGGACAGGCTAATTATGTAGCAGCCAACGCTTTCCTCGATGCCTTTGCGCACTACCGCAGGTCTCAGGGTTTAACAGCAACTACGGTCAATTTGGGCGTGCTTTCAGAAGTAGGCGTGGTGGCAAGAAATGCCGATGTGGGTCATTTATTGGAAGGAGCCGGTATCAAAGGGTTTACCACAAAGTTGGCATTGGAAGCACTGGAAGATATCATAGCTCGTAACACCACCCAAACCGGTTTGTTTGATATCAACTGGAAAAAATGGAGCCAGGGCAATGCTGCTGCCGGCTCTTTGTTCAGCGAGTTGATTGATGCCGATTCCGCAGGCGCTGATGTTTCACCGCAGCTTGCCGCCCTTGTTGACGAACTGTCGCTCATGGGTTCGCAGGAACAACAAGCTTATTTGGAGCAACTTATTGTAAACGAAATTGCGCAAGTGCTGAAATTACCTGCTGAGAAAGTTGAGTTGACGCGGGGCATCAATTTCTTAGGTATTGATTCGCTGATGGCGGTTGAACTGGAAAGAGGGATAAGTTCAAAAACCGGATTGGAAATTTCCACTATGGAATTGTTGAGCGGGCCTACCGTTCAGCAACTGGCTGCTACTTTGCTCGATAAAATACCGGTTTCTGAAAATGAATTAATAGATGAATTAGACAACTTAAGCGAAGAAGAACTGGATGCCATGCTGGATGCGGTTTCTTAATTTAGCCATTTATTAAAAGCATGAACACTACAAAAGAAAATCTAACTGTTGAGCAAAAAAGAGCGTTGTTAAAGAAGCTGTTGCTTGAAAAGAAATCTGCCAAGCCAAAACCAGACACCGGAGTTACATCGGTTTCACCACCTGTAAAGTCAGCAACGATTATTGCTGAAAAAGATTACCGGGCATTTTGCGAGTTTGATCAATTTCCCGAGATAGAGGCTTTTGATCAGCAATTTGTAATGCTCGATCAGCTTAACATCGCCAACCCCTATTTCAGGGTAAACGAAACCATCACCAACAACCGGACAATCATTGACGGAAAAGATATGATCAGCTTTTCAAGCTACAATTATCTAGGATTATCGGGCGATAAAAGAGTTTCTGACGCTGCCCGAAAAGCCATAGATGATTACGGCACTTCCGTTTCCGCAAGCCGGGTGGCAACCGGTGAAAAACCTTTGCACAAAGAACTGGAAGATGAAATCGCTAGTCTTTATAATACAGAAGATTCAATCGTTTTTGTAGGCGGTCATGCAACCAACGTAACGGTGATAGGCCACCTCATGCGTCCGCAAGACCTTATCGTTTTTGACGACCTTAGCCACAACAGCATCATTGAAGGATGCGTATTGTCAGGCGCCAGGCGCATTCCTTTTCCTCATGAAGATTTTGAAGCCCTCGACCGCATACTTCAGGAAAACCGGAAAGACTATGAAAGAGTGCTCATTACCATCGAAGGCGTTTACAGCATGGATGGCGATATCGCCAACCTACCGGCATTTATCGAGGTTAAGAAAAAACACAATGCCTTGTTGTTTGTTGACGAAGCTCATTCCATTGGCGTATTGGGCAAAACGGGCAAAGGTATCAGGGAGCATTTTGACGTTGACCCCAATGACGTTGACTTGTGGATGGGCACTTTCAGCAAATCTTTCGCCAGTTGTGGCGGATACATTGCCGGAAAAAAGTCATTAATCAATTACTTAAAATACACAACACCGGGATTTTTGTACAGCGTAGGAATTTCTCCCGCTAATGCTGCTGCGGCATTGATGGCTGCCAAGTTGATAAAATCAGAGCCGGAGCGAACCCAACGATTAAAAGAAAATGCTAAATATTTTCTTGAACAAGCAAATGAAGCAGGATTAAACACAGGAAAAAGTATGGACACTGCCGTAATACCCATCATCGTTGGCAACTCAAATCATGCGTTGCTACTGGCACACCGTCTTTTTGAAAACAAAATAAATGTACAGCCCATACTTTACCCTGCCGTACCTGACAATGAGTCGCGCTTACGGTTTTTTATTACCTGCGACCATACCCAGGAAGAAATTCAATTTACTGTTGACATGACCGCTAAATTGCTCACTCAAATTCAGGAAGAAAATAATTAACGTAATCCTTCAAGCAATGTCCGACAACCAATTAGATAGTTACCAATTACTTTGCCTTCCTTTTGCCGGAGGCAACGAATTTTGCTATCAAAAGTTTGATAGCTGCCTGCCGGGAAATATTCAGATGGTTACGTTTGACCTGCCGGGAAAAGGAAAAAGAATCAAAGAAAAACCGCTGAGAAACATCCATCAGATTGTAGAGGAAATAGGGAATCAATGCCTGAATCAATTAGATAAACCTTATGCCATTTACGGTCACTCCATGGGCGCATTGCTGGGACACTTGCTGGTGCATTGGCTGAAAGATCATAATATGCCTGCTGCCGAACAACTGTTTTTCACCAGCTACTATGCGCCTTCGCATCATCACGATAAAAACCGGGAAAAACTTTCCGACAAAGAATTTATCGAACATCTTAGCAGCCTGAATGGAATTCCGCCCGCCTTATTGCAGGAGAAAAAACTGCTTGATATTTTCCTGCCCATATTGAGAGCCGATATTGAAGCAATAGACGGCTATGTGTATGAAGCGCATGAGCCCTACAATATTCCCATTACTGTTGTTGCCGGAAGCCTTGAGAAAGGACTGAACGGCTCACTCCGAGACTGGAACAAAGAAACTAAATCAGGAGTCAATTTTTACAGGTTTGAAGGCGATCATTTTTTCATTTTCCAGGAAGCTCAAAGATTATGCAGCTTAATAAATGCCACTTTAGGACAATTGTATGCTTTTGAGCCATGATTCGGGTTTCACATACCTCCATAGGTGGTATTGAACCAAAACTCCTTCAAGATTTTTTTCAGAAAAAGCTACCTCATTCATTATTCAATAAGGCGTTAAAATACCGCAAACAAAATGATGTTTTAAGATTTTTATGCGGAAAATATCTGCTGCAAAAGTTGCTTGTCAGCCATGGGTTTGACAAAGCGCTTCTACATCAAATTAAAACACAAAGTGGCAGAAAACCATATATAAGCCCTGCTTTTGATTTTAATATCTCTCATTCGGGCAATATTGTGGTTTGTGCGTTTTCAACGACTTGCAAAGTTGGGATTGACATAGAACAGTTGAGTCCTGTTGACCCGCTAAAGTTTAAGAAAGTTCTAAGTGATTCCGAACTGAAAACGATCATCTCTTCTGAAGATGCAGTGGCTTATTTCTTTCATATTTGGACACAAAAAGAAAGTGTTATGAAAGCAACAGGTGAGGGATTTAAAATTTCACCCAAAGAAATAAAGGTAAATGGCAACGTGGCTGAACTAAAGGAAAGTGATGAATTTTGGTATGTATATCCAGTAGCGGTTAACACAAATTACGTATGCCACCTTTGCTCAAGTCAAAAGGATAGTTTAATGGAAATAGATGAAGAGGCGTTGGGTTTAGAAAACAAAAATGGCTAAGTATGTTTACACAATAAAAAATAATAGACTAATTTAGCAGCAAACTAAAATCAAAATTTAAACCATGAAAAAACTATTTTATTTATTCACTATCATTCTTTTTGTCGGATTAATAAATGTGAATGCACAAACGAAATCAGAAGTTTCGAAAGACTTAAAAACAACAAAGGAATATACCAATATCAGCGCAGTTAAAAAGGCTGAAACTGGTGAACAAAAAGCCGAAACTACTGAGCAAAAAGCAGAAACAACTGAGGCTTACGAATGTGATCACAAAAAAGCTGCGTCAAAAAAAGACTGTACTAAAAAACAAAGGAAAGAATGCAAGAAAAAACAGGAATCAGGTACAGCAAGCAAAGTAGATTGCCCTTATCATAAAGCTGCCATGGAAAAGAAAGAGAAAGAAGAACAAGGAAAAAAGTAAAACAAACCTTTTAAAAACAAAAAGCCCTGCCTGATGGCAGGGCTTTTTGTTTATTAAATCAAATCACGCTACCTCATGATGATAAATTTCCCATCTTTATAATGTTTACCGTTTTTCAATAGTTGCCAAAAAAACATCCCTTTTGCGGCATTTGGCAAAGAAATTTGGTTGTTTCCGTTGCTAATTTCAATACGGGAAGTAATAATACCTTGCGTACTATAGATTGCCAGTTCATAACGCTCATCCTCCTCATCGAACAGATTGAATTGAAAATTGCCGTTATTTAATGTTGGCGATAATTTATAATGGTATTCATCAATATTAACAGGTTGCGGTTGCAACTGGATTAGTTCACATGTGGTAATATTACTATCTATGGAATATAAGGTTTGCCCGCAGACACTAAAGCAAGACAATATACCACAGTTTTCAACTCCCCATGGAGCCCAAACAGGAGAACTATAAAATCTTTTTATAAGAAAAAAACCATTAAGCCCCCCGATTCCACTTATAAAATTTCTGGAACAATAATTATTTCCGCTCCACCATCTTGTTCTAACTTCCCCATCAATAATTATTGTATCAATAGATGTTACATTATTCTCTCCTATGGTAAGATTGAAATCGTAAAGAACAGACTCACTTCCTCCAATGGTATCATAATAATATACCATTCTGTTTAAAGTATCATTTCTGAAATACC
>JAJRSY010000221.1 GCA_024278565.1 Bacteroidota bacterium | reverse complement strand
GGCTAAGTTCTAATTAAAACAGCATTTTTATAAAACATTGAAATGATTGATATGTTTGAGTTGATAAAAGGCGAGGAATATTTTTGTGTCTAAATCCAATGCTCTGTTTAGGTTTTTTGCCAATAAAACCAACTAATTGCTGTAATACCTAGAACTTAGCCACTTTTTTTAAATCAGCGGACAAAAAATCTTGTCTAATCACGGTCATTAAATCATCGATCCACTCATGTTTTAAGGGTTCGTATTTCCAAAAATGCTGATGGGCATCTATTACCATAATATTCGAACGTTTAATGCTTAAATTTAGACTTTTTTTCTGTTTGAAAATTTAGCTCCTCAATAACGCCATGGGCTTCAATATTCTCGAGGTGTTCTGCTACCATTTTTGATAATTCTGGCATCAAATTCAAATCTTCACCCCAAATGAGGTTGTTTTTTAAAATATGCTCAACCAACAGTTGCAAAGTGATTTCTTGTTCATCAAATTTTTTCCATTCAATATTGAAAAAATCCAAAACACCTTTATCATCTTTTACATGAATTTTATCGCCGTTGAACGTACCCTTATAAAAACGGATCAGACATGCCAGACCGAATACAATCCGTTGAGGGAGATTACCAGTTAGTGCCACATAATCTTTTAAAGTGGGTAATAAACGGGCAACAAATTTAGAGGTGCTATTGAGCGCTATATCAGTCAACTGATGCGCTAAGGATGGATTTCGGAAGCGATCCAGAACATCGCCCACGAACTTGTGTTTTTCAGTTTCAGAAAAACCCAAAGTAGGTACTACTTCTTCAATCAAAAGTGATTTTAAGTACCTGCCAACGACTTCATTGTCAATAGCCTCTTTTACCAAACGCAGACCGGCCAGATAACCTACGGGCACCATTGCCGTATGGGCACCGTTTAAAATACGGATCTTCATTTCACGATAGGGAACCAGATCATCTACAAATTTAACGTTCAAATCGGTCTGGTCAAAAGGCATCTCATCAACCACCGCACCAGCCCCTTCAATTACCCAACTGTGATATTGTTCGCCAACCACCGTTAACCTATCTTCAACCCCAAATTCATCTTGAATTTGCGCTGCCCTATCAACGGCATAACCCGACACAATTCGATCAACCAAAGTGTTACAAAAAACATTGGCAGCGTTGATCCAGTTTTTAAAATCGTCACCCAATCTCCAAAGGTCAGCGTATTGAAGTACGGTTCGTTTCAACGCATCACCGTTGCCCTCAATGAGCTCACAGGGCAATAAAATACACTCTTTGGCCATATCACCATCAAAATATTGAAACCGATGATGTAACCAGATTGTTAGCTTTGCAGGAAACTCTTTGGGTGGTGAATCATTTAATTCATCCTTAGGGTCGAACTTGATTCCTGCCTCTGTGGTGTTCGAAACGATAAAACGAAGGTCTTTGTTTTTGGCCAACTCTAAATAATCGTCCCATTCGGTATAGGCATTTATAACTTTTTGAACTGATGTCACTACTGTTTTTTCAGATACAAGTTCACCATTGACGATTCCATCCAAAACCACATAAAACAGTCCGTCTTGCGATTTCAATACCGAATAATCACCCCGATCGGTAGGTTTAATAATCACAACCCCGGCGTTGAAATCGGTTTTCTCGTTCAATATATGCAGCATCCAATCAACAAAAGCACGTAAAAAATTACCGCCACCGAACTGCATGACCCGTAAGGGCAGGGTGTTGGTTTTGTTGGCTGTTTTTCTATTAAGTGGTTGCATCAGTATTAATAAAAAGTGGTGTTCTCACAAAAAGATTATCCGCTGTTTTTAGAAGATAGGTTGTGTGTTTCATTGGTTTAAAAACTAGAAAATATAGGTAGACATACTTCTCTAAAAAAAAGTAAAACCCTATAAGGATATTCCCCTTTTCCAAGGAATAAAATCTTCTTGCCCTAAACGAACGGCAGCAGGCACCTCTTCACTACTCGCTACTTTTATTAAATATTCTAACAGTTCTTCCCCCTTACTTTCTATGGTGTCTTCACCAGTAATAATAGAACCCGTATTGAAATCGATAATATCTTTCATACGGTTCTGCAGCACATTGTTACTAGCCACTTTTATTACTGGGGCGACTGGGTTTCCCGTGGGTGTTCCCAAACCAGTGGTAAAGACAATAACATTGCAACCCGAACCTGCAAGACCCGTTGTGCTCTCTACATCATTGCCCGGGGTTCACAAAAAATTTAGTCCTTTTTTTGTTACTTTCTCCGTATAGTCCAACACATCTGTTACTGGTGATGTTCCTCCCTTTTTTGCTGCACCCGCAGATTTCATGGCATCGGTTATCAAGCCATCTTTTATATTGCCCGGAGATGGATTGCTCTCAAAACCAGACCCAACCGCTATCGCTCTTTCAGAGTAGATGTACATGAGCTTGGTAAATTTTTCTGCATTTTCTTTGGTCTCACATCTGTTGACCAGCTCTTGCTCTACCCCGTTCAACTCAGGAAATTCGGCCAAAACGGTCGTACCCCCCAAAGCAACCAATAAATCAGAGGTATAGCCCAATGCGGGATTCGCCGAAATACCCGAAAATCCATCAGAACCACCACACTCCAACCCCAAGATCAAGTGACTTAGGGGAGCTGGTTTTCGTTCGGTTTTATTGGCCTCGATCAAGCCCAAAAATGTTTTTTTAACGGCTTCTTCTATAAAGTGCCGTTTGCTTTTGCTCTGCTGCTGTTCAAGAACATATAATGGTTTATCAAAATTGGGACTCCGTTTTTTTATGGCCGCATCAAGTAACTTAAATTGGGCATTTTGACAGCCCAAACTCAAAATGGTCGCCCCTGCAACATTGGAATTGGTGACATAACCGGCCAAAAGGTTGCATAGGGTTTCCGAATCATTTCGATCACCACCACAGCCACCTTGATGGTTCAGGAATTTGATACCATCAACATTCTTAAAGGTTCTGTTCTGTTTGATATCTTCGGGAGTTCTAATAATATTGGAGTTCAAGAGCTCATCTGCAGATGCCCCTTTTTCATATTGCTCGATCAAAGTTTCGGTATCGACTATGAAATCAGTTGTGGTCTGGTAGCCCAAGGCTTTCATCAGTGCTGATTTCATGACCTCTACGTTTCGGTTTTCACAAAAAACAAGCGGAATTATCAGCCAATGGTTTGCAGTGCCCACACTGCCATCAGCACGATGGTAGCCGTCATAAGTCCTGTTTTTCCATTTAGTTACATCTGGGGACTGCCATGATAATTTACGCTGTGAAGCACTATAATCTGAAGTGGCATGCACCACATTATCTATTGTAATCGACTTCCCTTTGGCGGTCGGTTTGGTCGCTCGACCGATTAGAGCACCATACATAATGATTTCATCCTCTTTTTCGAAATCTCGAACGGCAAACTTGTGTTTGGTCCGAACTACATCAATGGTTTCAAACGAACTTCCATTGAAATTAACCGTAAAGCCCTTTTTTATGTCTTGCAAGGCTGCAAGAATATTGTCTTTTGGGTGTATCTGTAAAAATACCTGTTTCATAGTTCAAATATATTATCTCACCTTTTTTATGGTAGCCAATGCTTCTTTCACCCTTGCTTCCAAGGTGTCAAAATCTTGGTTTGCCAGTATCTCCTTACCTATCAATTGAGATCCCATACCCACACAGGTTACCCCGGCATCAAACCATGCCTTTAGATTTTCCTCATCAGGAGAAACCCCACCTGTGGGCATAATGTTCGTCCATGGTTGCGGGCCTTTGATTCCCTTTACGAATTTGGGTCCATATATATCGCCCGGAAATAACTTTACAATTTCACAGCCTAACTCTTCGGCTTTGGCAATTTCGGTCAATGACCCGCAACCTGCCGACCAAAGTACTTTTCGTCGGTTACAGGCTATGGCTATATCTTCACGTAATACGGGAGTCACCACAAAATTGGCCCCTAACAACATATACGTAGATGCTGCACCTGCATCGGTTATTGAGCCAACACCCAAAATCATTCCGGGCAGTTTTTTTATTGCGTATTTATTGAGCTCTCCAAAAATTTCATGGGCGAAATCGCCACGCGAGGTGAACTCCAACAATCTTGCACCTCCATCATAGCAGGCTTTTAATACTTTTTTACACAACTCGATATCTGAATGAAAAAACAGGGGAACCATGCCTGTATCCTTCATTGTGGTCGCCACTTCTAATCTTGTGTATTGTGCCATTATACTATTGTTTCTGGTTGTTAAGTTAAAAGTTCAAACTCAAGTTCAAGTTCAAACTCAAATTGAAGCCTGCCTACCCTGCCATACGGCAGGTAAACTGTGGGCATGGCTCAAACTCAAGTCCAAGTTCAAACTCAAGCTCAAAATATAATACTAACTCTATTCCAAGTTAGAACACCTTTTACTATTCATTACCGGGCTACTCTGCCTGATGCATCGCCGCTCATTAGCTTCTCCACTTCGGCTACGGTCACTAAGTTTGCATCTCCTTTGATGGTGTGTTTTAAACAAGATGCAGCTACCGCAAAATTCAATGCTTTTTGGGTATTTTCAGGATAGGTAAGCAAGCCATATATCAATCCGCCCATAAATGAATCACCACCACCTACCCGATCAACGATATCGGTTATTTGGTACTGTGGTGATTCATACATTTTTTTTCCATCATAAAGCACCCCTGCCCACGTATTGTGCGAAGCCGAAATAGAACCTCTAAGGGTCGTAATTACTTTTTGCGCTTTGGGGAATTTCTTCATCATTTGTGTGCATACAGATAGAAAGGCCTCGGCCTTTACTTCATGTCCCTGAGTAGTGATATCCAACCCCTCCGGTTTGATTCCGAAATGTTTTTCGGCATCTTCCTCATTGCCTAAAATTACATCACAATACGAGGTCAATTCAGTCATAACAGACTCAGGTTCAACTCCGTAATTCCACAATTTGGCGCGATAGTTTAAGTCCGTGGAAATGGTAATTCCCATATCGCTAGCCACTTTTACGGCCTCTAAGCACACATCTGCCGCCCCTTGCGATATTGCAGGGGTGATACCGGTCCAATGAAACCAGCCTACGTCTTTAAAAGCAGCTGACCAATCAATCATTCCGACTTTAATTTCAGCCATGGCCGAATGCGCTCTGTCGTATACGACCTTGCTGCCGCGTGATACGGCTCCGGTCTCTAGAAAATAGATACCCAAACGATCACCACCATAAACAATTTTATCGACATTTACGCCTCGCTTGCGCATTTCCATCATGGCACATTCGCCAATATCGTTCTTTGGCAAACGGGTGACAAAATCGACAGGTACACCATAATTGGCAAGCGAGACCGCTACATTGCTTTCGCCCCCACCGTACACTATATCAAAGGAACTGGTCTGTGAGAATCTTAAAAATCCAGAAGGTGACAAACGCAACATAATTTCACCGAAGGTTACTACTTTTTTCATCTATTAAAATTTACGTTTTCAAAAAAAGAAAATACTCCTTGAAAACAAAGAATTGCCGAATTTAACAATCATTTTCCAAAAATACATATTATGGGGGATAAAACGTTCAATTACAAATACTCCTTGTCACAATAGCACTGTTTTAGGTAAGAAGTGTATTTTTGAACAAACTTCAGACGAGACCCATCTGTTAAATTGTGAAGATATACCAAAAAAAATGCCTAGCGGCCATTGCAACAGGAAAAGGAGGTTTTCAGATTAGTAAAATACAGGTTCAAGACCCAAAGTCAGACGAGGTATTAGTGGCCATAAAAGCGGGCGGCCCCTACCACACGGATTATGATTCGCTCAAATGGGAAAAACCTATAGTTATGGGGCACGAAGGTGCGGGAGTGGTTACGGCCATTGGAGAAGCTGTTCAATAACTCTTAACTGGCATACCCTCTATTTCAAAGGGAAACAAAATGGAGGGGAAGTTTTTTCCATTACTGCTCAACCAAGCGTAATTGGTTCTTGAAGGCTATGTTCTAACCCGCCCGTCATACAGGCGGGTTTATGACTGTTCTGCACAGTGTTTTTCCAATATTAATTTGGCCGGCATAGTTTAGGCGTTTAGGGGAAAAATAGAAATTTAACTTAACCGTGTTAAAACGGGTGCACGACAAATTCCCCTAAATCCAACAGACCTACCGGCAGGCAGATTATCAATAATATACTATGTCAATCATTTTTTAGAACATAGCCCTCTTGAATAAACATATCGAACACCCCCTTTAAAACCCTTTAAGTTGGGCAAGTGCCTCTTCAACCGTTTTCACGGGCAGTTTACAACTGCTGTTTTGGCATACATAAATATAGGTGCCACCTTCAACATACCGCCCTTTGAACAAGGGTAGATCACTCGCAGCCGCGCTGCCCACGACCAAGGTATTTGGCAGATGGTTGTTACGCAATTGTGCAACAAGCTTTTCTGCATTCGAACCCACTACGGCGATTTCATAATACGGGTGGCTGAAATTGAGCAATAAATTGCCCCAATGCGCATAACTATAAGCGTGCTCGGTAAGCTGCGGTAATACCGTTGTCGTCATGGTCTTTGACCTTTCAATATATTTCAGATCATACTGTATATGGCCCAACTTCATCAGGTTATGTGCCATCACGGCATTTGGTGAAGGTATGACCCCGTCATCGGTTTTTATTATCTTTGAAATCAGTTCCTGTTTTTGTGTATACCTGAACATGCCGGTTGCCGCATCATCAAATTCGTTCAATACGGTTTCGGTCAGCTTTTCTGAAAGAGCAAGATATGCAGTATCAAGGGTTGCACCGTACAAGTGCAGTGCCGCATCGGCCAGAAAGGTATAGTCTTCTAAAAAACCCTCGCTGCGTTTGCTTCCCTCTTTATATGAATGCAGCAATGTACCGTTCGAATAGCTCTTTGAGGTCAGGAATTCAAGGATGGAGACCGCATCTTCCAAAAACCCGTTTTCCCCAAATGCCGAATGGGCATCTACCAACCCCTTGATCAAAAGGGCGTTCCACGAGGTGATGATCTTATCGTCAATAGTGGGTCGCACCCTTTCTTCCTTGACCTTTAACAACTCCCCGACCCATTTGGTTTTTAGTATTTCAAAGTCAGAAGGTGAAACCCCCTTTTCTTTCAAGAAGTCCTTTTCGTTGCCTTTTTTGTATAATATATAGGTGTCGTTCTCCCAAACGTTTTCCTTGGTTATATTGAAATACGTACTGAAAATCGCCATATCATCGCCCAAGACCGATTGCAGTTCGAGCATTGACCACACATAAAACTTACCCTCTTCGCCCTCACTATCAGCATCGAGTGCAGCAAAATACCCCCCAGCCGGGTTTTTCATTTCACGGTTTAAAAAAGTGATGGTACCATATACGATGGCCTTATAGTTAGGATCTTTAAACACCTTGTACGCTTTTGAATAGAGGCTTATCAATTGGGCATTGTCATAGAGCATTTTTTCGAAATGCGGCACTTTCCATTGCGGGTCGGTACTGTACCTGAAAAAGCCGCCTCCCACATGATCGTAGATACCCCCTTTTGCCATCTGGTCAAGGGTGTTCTTTACATGGCCCAAGGTCCTTTCATCTTTGGTAAGAACGGCATAGTCCAACAGAAAACCAAGGGTACTGGGCATCATGAACTTTTGCCGGCCCTTGTTACCGCCGAACTGTGGATCCCAATTTTCGCTCCAATTTCCGACCGCTGTATTTACGGCATCTTGGGTCAGTTTTTCAAACTCAGAAGAAGGCTCTAAAATATTGGTTTCTTGAATGCCCTGTGACAAGCGATCGGCATAGGCATTGGCTTCTTTAGGATCCTCGGTATACATTTTGCTTATTTTAGACAAGGTCTCGATCCATTGTTTTTTAGGCAGGTAGGTACCCAAATACAGAGGCTTACCGTTTGGGAGTATGATTGCATTCAAAGGCCAACCCCCGTTACGGCCCAACAATTGTATGGCGGTCTGGTATACCTGATCTACATCAGGGCGTTCTTCACGATCCACCTTGATACTGACAAAATCGGCGTTCATCAATTTGGCCACCTCTTCATCTTCAAAGGTCTCCTCTTCCATCACATGGCACCAATGGCACGATGAGTAGCCGATACTGAGCAAGACCAATTTATTGGCCTTCTCTGCCTCTTTCAAGACTTCAGGGCTCCACGCACGCCAATTTACGGGGTTATGGGCATGTTGCAGCAAATACGGGCTTGTTTCATGGATCAGGTCATTGGTATGGTCATGTTCTGAAATCGTTTGGGCATTCTCTTTACAAGAATTGAACAAGAAAAAAAACAAGACAAGTATTTTGTAGTAAGAATATTTTCGGTGAAAATTCATTGGTTTTTATAAAGGTTTGACTGTGAAACGTTGAGGGAAACATCCAAAGGGCTTTTCCCTCCTAGCCCTAATTAGTAAAGGTAGGGGTTCCGTTTAGGAAATCTAAGGTAATGAATTTGTGGGCTTAGTTATAAACTGTTTATTTTCCACAATTGTTTTCATAGTATTAGGCTATCTCCATAGTTTCTTTTTTAGGAATTTCATTGTCCCCAACTTTCGCGATTAAGTTCGTACAATCTTTGAAGTAGTCACGCACTCGTTTTTTAACCCCTCTTTGACCCGCTCCATAAATATACTCCTGCCACTTTAAAACCCGAAATTTCCGCCTGCCTCGCCGGCAGGCAGGCTTGCTCTTTTTCCGCCGATCGGCGTTAAAATTTATAGCCATAGCTATGGCTATGCCGATAAATTTTGCCTT
>JAJRSY010000015.1 GCA_024278565.1 Bacteroidota bacterium | reverse complement strand
TTCATATATTTGCTTGTATTTTTTTAACCGTAACAGCACCTATAGTGTCGTAACGTGCGGTAATTAGAAGCAAACTAAAATAGTCATCATTATCAATACGCATATGTTTGCACACCACTTGTTTATTTGTTCCTTCAGGTAGCATATTGTAGAAAAAAGGGAATAAATAGTCTGATTTATAGACCTGCTTGGTTTTTAGTAATGTCAAACTGATAGGTGGTTTACCATTATCTGACATCCATAAATCAAGATATTGATATATAAAACCACCATTATCATTTTGAGTAAGTAAACCGGCTTTTTCACCTTTATAATATATTTCAGCCTGTCTCATTAATCAATCTTTTTCGGTTTCTTTACTTGCAGGCACACTTCCATACCTAAAACATTGGCAACTTTTGTCAATGTATCAAGAGTAGGGTTAGTCTGCCCTCTTTCAATTTTATAGAGGGTGTTAACGCTTATTCCTGCAAGTTCTGCCAATTGGGTTTGGGTAACTCGAAGCGTTTTTCTACGCTCTTTAATACTCTTTCCAATCATTAATTATAATGTGATTTAGATGTGATTTAGATGTGATTTAGATGTGATTTAGATGTGATTTAGATGTGATTTAGATGTGAAAATAGGTAAAAAAAATGAATAATATGTTATAAATCACATTATAAAGTGATTTTTAAATATGATTTTGTGCTGTCCACAAAAAAAGCAGCTATAATCATATTATAAAGTGATTTAAAGAAGATTTTTACATACTATTGATTTGTCTTCTAGAATTCAAATATTGACTTTACACTTTTTTTTCTAGGTTAAGTTAAGTGTAAAATGGTGGTTAAGGCGAAGTTGTTTTTTGAATTTTATGAAATGAAAAAAATGAGCATAGCCGAGTTATGTGAAGTTTTTTATAAAATAAAATAAAAACGAAAAAGAATGAGCCTTGGGGCATCTTTTTATGCTTGACTTGACACTAGGTTAAGATATAATCGATGTTTGTAGGTTTTTGCAAATTCATTGACCAAAGTAGTTTTTCTGCTTGCGTTGCACCTCTTGCAATTAAGGGTTTCCGATTGGGTTTATTTTTCCATTTATGCAATTGGGCTATATACACTAGTTTGATTGTTTTTAGCACGTTTGCTATATATCCAAATAGGATGGAAAAAGTTGTTGAAGTACGCATAGTTGTCGTCTTTTAAATTAAACAAGTAAGACGAAAGTCAAATCAACTATACTGAGAATAGCAGATAAATATTATTTAAAACCGTGCAAAACATAATATTTGTACGGTTTTGGAACTCTTTGCAAGTTTTAAAAGTGACCCTGACAGGATTCGAACCTGTAACCTTCTCATTCGTAGTGAGATGCGCTATCCAGTTGCGCCACAGGGCCGTTTTTCAAAATATATAGCTTCATTCCAAGCTGCTATGAGGCTTTTTGTTGTAAGAAAAGTGAAATTACCAATAAAAAAATAAGCAATCACTTTTAAAGGGCTGCAAATATATTTCTTTTTAAATTTAACCACAAACTAACAGTAATCTAAATATATGGATTTTAAAAAACACGGCAGAGATAATAAACTGCTTCGATGCAAGCATACGAGGTATTTAGTGGAAGAAAGTTTTTTCAATGAAAACCTAAGGTTTTCAAACTTTCCTCTTAATGCGAGGCAAGCCTCGGGGAACCTGCCAGCCGGCAGGCTGGTTAAACCCTAAGAGATTAAACTAAGTGCTTTGCTTTTATAGATAATACAATGTTCATAGAATTTTCTTTGTATGTCGTCATCCTTTACGTAATTAAAAATATCAACATCCCAAAATAAAAAAAGCCTCTCTGTGAAGAGAAGCTTTCTGTCATTGTACAGGCGGAGAGACTCCCGCCAAAAAAAGGCGGGTAAACTTCTCGCCTCTCCCAAGTAAAAAAATGTCCAGCATAAAAAAAGCCTCTCTTTTAAGAGAAGCTTTCTTACTAAGTACAGGCGGAGAGACTCGAACTCTCACACCTTGCGGCACTAGATCCTAAGTCTAGCGTGTCTACCAATTCCACCACGCCTGCATCAATATTTTATTCAAACATACTAGCGAATCTTCTTCCCGAAGCTTCGGGACCACCACGCCTGCATTTCCGATTATTATCGGGCTGCAAATATAAAGCAAAAATTCAATTCTCAAATCAACTAACTTTAAAAAAGTTCTTTTGTATTTTTAGCCCAATGTCAAGTCAAGCATAAAATCCCATTAATGCAAAATATAAAAGAGTACCTTACAACAAACAAAGAACGCTTTATCAACGAATTGATCGAATTTCTTAAAATTCCATCGGTCAGTGCCGATCCCGCTTTTTCAGAAGATGTTATAACCGCATCGAAAGCCGTAAAGAAATCACTTTTAGATGCTGGTTGCGACACCGTTGAAATATATGAAACAGACGGGCACCCCATTGTGTACGGAGAAAAAATAATCAATGCCGATTTGCCGACCATATTGGTATATGGGCATTATGACGTGCAACCGGCCGATCCTATCGATCTGTGGGATTCCCCTCCTTTTGAACCCATTATCAAAAAAACAGAACTACACCCTGAAGGTGCGGTTTTTGCCCGCGGCGCCTGTGATGACAAAGGGCAAATGTACATGCACGTAAAGGCATTGGAGTTTATGGTACAGACCAACCAGCTGCCCTGCAACGTGAAATTCATGATCGAGGGCGAAGAAGAAGTAGGCAGTAACAATCTTGCCGTATTCGTGGCCAACAATAAAGAAAAGCTCGCCAATGATATTATTCTCATTTCTGATACGGGCATGATCGCCAATGATGTGCCTTCTATCACGACAGGCTTAAGAGGTTTGAGCTATGTAGAGGTTGAAGTTACAGGCCCGAACAGAGACCTGCATTCGGGACTCTACGGTGGAGCCGTTGCCAACCCCATCAACATATTGACGAAAATGATTGCCAGCCTTCATGACGAAAACAACCGTATTACCATTCCCGTGTTTTATGATAAGGTAGAAGAGCTCTCTCAAAAAGAACGTGCCGAAATGGCAAAAGCGCCCTTTGACCTTGAAGGATACCAAAAAGCCTTACATATCAAGACCGTTTATGGCGAAAAAGGGTATACCACCAACGAACGCAATTCAATTCGCCCTACTTTAGACGTCAACGGTATTTGGGGCGGCTATACTGGTGAGGGGGCGAAAACCGTAATTGCTGGCAAGGCCTATGCAAAAATATCTATGCGCTTGGTGCCCAACCAAGATTGGCACGAAATCACTGAACTCTTCACTGCTCATTTTGAGCATATCGCCCCTGAAGGGGTCACCGTAAAAGTAACTCCGCATCATGGTGGTCAAGGGTATGTTACCCCCATTGACACCATTGGCTATAAGGCAGCCTCAAAAGCCTACGAGACCGCCTTTGGCAAAAAACCGATACCTCAGCGTAGTGGCGGCAGCATACCCATTGTGGCCCTGTTCGAAAAAGAATTGAAAAGTAAAACGATCTTGATGGGCTTCGGGTTGGACAGTGATGCCATTCACTCGCCCAACGAGCATTTTGGAGTATGGAACTATTTGAAGGGGATCGAGACGATTCCTTATTTTTATGAATATTTTACAGCGATGAGTACGTAAAAAACAAGACCGCTGTGCTAATAAAAACTAGAACCAAGACGTACTACAGCAACGAAGAGTGAAATTTTGTCTCTAAAACTAAATCTTCTTCACATATTTTGTAATAATAACAATTTGCGTAGGCCCTACCTTACCTTCGATAAATTCCGAATTATCACGATCCAGCGAAATTCTGCGTACTGCCGTACCTTGTTTAGCGACCAAACTTGAGCCCTTTACCTTTAAGTCTTTGATCAGTACAACGCTATCACCCGTTTTTAAAATAACCCCGTTCACATCGCGATGAATCACTTCGTCACTTGCATCCTCATTTTCTTCAGTAGCCTTTGCCCATTTTAGAGTATCGTCATCGAGGTACATCATATCTAACAAATCTTGCGACCACCCTTCAGCCTTCAAACGAGAGAGCATTCGCCAAGCCACTACCTTTACAGCGTCATGTTCGCTCCACATACTATCGTTCAAACAACGCCAATGGTTCGCATCAACCGTATCAGAATCTTCAATTTGATCGATACAGGTTGCACAGGCCAAGATACTTTCATCAATACCGCCAATAGAAACAGGGGGTACTTCATATATGTTCAAATCATTGGTGGCGGCACATAATTCACATATTGAACCGCTTCGTTCTTGTAACTCTTTCAGTAAATCCATTAATCCATATTTATAGTTACAAAGCTATTGCTTTAGTTTGATCCCCTTTGAACTTTATGGAGCAGATTGGTTTTTAGGGCGTTACCCGCTAATGGCGGGTCGGGCCATCCATTGCAAGTGCGCTTCACAAAAAAGTGAATGCAGGCTTTCCATTGCTATGTCTTGTCATAGTATAGGTTGACCATTTTTGGTCGCATATTTTGTAGCCTTCACTATTGCACATAGCCTAAATATACAAATTCACTTTTAAACTAGTGGGGGCACAAAAGCTAGGTTGGCGTACTCTTAAAACTAAAAAACACACAAGTACTGCCGTGGCTTTCTTTTCTTTTAGTTCATACTCCTATGGCTTATTGTTGACGGTACGAAGTCAAAGACTTCGCACAGCACTCTTCGCAGAGCTGGACTCACAGTTTACCTGCCGTATGGCATGGTAGGGCATGCTTGAATTTGAACTTGAGTTTTGAGTCTGAGTTTGAATTTGAATTTGGGCTTGAATTTGAATTTGGGTTTGAGTTTTGAATTTGACCCTTCAACCTCCTACTCCACAATACCCATTTTCTTCAACAAGAACGAGGCGTTCATATTCTGACAGATGCCATCCTTGAACTTATAATCAAAATGCAGCTCGTCATCAATGATCTCCGCATCAAAATAGTGGTTTTTAATTTGAGACATCTCATTCGCTACCTCACAAAGGCTTAAATCATGGGTAGCTATGATGCCAGTTGATCTTGAGCCTACCAAACGCTCCACAAATTTTCGGCTTCCCTTTGCCTTGTCGGTACTGTTGGTACCTTTTAATATTTCATCTAAAACGATAAAATAACGGTCCGTTTGTATTTCATCGACAATGAACTTCAAACGTTTTAATTCTGAAAAAAAATATGATTCGTCATCGGTCAACGAATCGGTGGTGCGCATGCTGGTTATCAATTTAATGGGCGCATACTCAACCGATTTCGCACATACCGGAAGCCCTATATTGGCCATGACAATCTGTAGCGAAACGGTTCTGAGAAAAGTGCTCTTACCTGCCATATTCGCCCCAGTGATGATAAAAAACTGTTCGCTATCAATCTGAAAATCATTTGAAACGCTTTTATGAGGGTGCAACAATGGATGCCCTGCGTCTAACGATTTCAATATCGTTCCCCCATCTGTTATTATGGGAAAAGCATACGCAGGGTGATTGAACGAAAAGTTACCAAGGCTATTATAGGCATCGAAAAAGGCAATGGCTTCAAACCATTCTTCTACCTCGTTTCCATGGTTTTTGGTCCATTGTTCTATTTGGTAACAAGTGGCCAAACCCCGCAAAAAAAAGCCATTCCCGAAAATGAGATAAAATACATTGTTGTTTTGGTCCAGACTGCCTAAAAGTTTCGAAAAGTCCTTTAGGATCGCCGAGGTCTTTTTACCCTCCTTTAGGATCTGCTGCTTTTTATTTTTTAAAAGGATCGATTCAAATTTGGTCTCCTCGATAATGGTCAACAATTTATTATATTGTTCAAAGGTGCTCTGTGCCTTTGAACAGTCGGCTCCCAATTT
Organism: Bacteroidota bacterium; assembly: GCA_024278565.1. Classification (GTDB taxonomy): domain Bacteria; phylum Bacteroidota; class Bacteroidia; order Flavobacteriales; family Flavobacteriaceae; genus Maribacter_C. The sequence continues at coordinate 10,072 of JAJRSY010000015.1, read as the reverse complement.
GGTGATCTTCTTGGTAAAGACCCCGGTGATCAACAAACCCAAAACCATCCAAAAAACCAAAACGGACTCTGGTACATGATCCAAGAAATACATCACCACGACCCCTATCGATACCGCTGAAAACAACAAAGGCAGGTATTTCATCATTTTGGGCACAAAAGGGCTGTATTTTGCCAACCACTTTGTAATGGTTTCTGTACTGGTCGTTGTTTTGACCAATGATGCCACTGCCGAAAACCCGTGCCGCCATTCGGGCATTTTGGCGAGTTCTAGTATCGCCCCCTGTTTATTGGCTATGTATTCTATTGAATTTTCAGTAAACAAACTTGCCAAGATCCCACTCCCCTGTTGCAAGGTTGTTCGGTTGCTGTACTGGTAGAAAGAGCCCTTTCCGAACAGATCGATATCCTGACTGAAATAATGCAAGGGGTCTTTGAATTCGTTCCCTTCGGGAAGTTCATGAAAATTTCGGTCCAACACTTTTATTTCAATCCCATTGATCTTTAAGAGCGCTTTTAGCTTATCTCTTTGATATTGAAGATCAGTATGGCGCGAGACCAAAAAAAGAAAAATAACAATTGCCCCCAGAACAATGGCCAGCACCATTTTTGTACTTCCCAATACCATGTACACCCCAAAAACAGCTAAACAAAACACCGCCAAACGAGCCATGCTCGATACGAACAACCGCTTCTTGACCAATGACAGTTGCATACTGTGTTTTTCAATCTGGCTTTTGTAAAAACTATATAAGTCCTGCATTTATAAATTTCGGGTTTTGATCGAAAGGCAAAGATAAATATTCCCCTCTTACGAAAGTGCATCGTATGCAGATCTTAGCTTTTTCGTGAACTTGGCGACCACAAGGTCAAAAGAATGGTCTACCAGTTCCAAAACCAGTTTGGGCGGTAGATTCTCAAGAAAAAGAGTGTTCCAATGTACTTTGCTCATGTGATAGCCCGGTGTAATCGCCCCATCATGTTCCTCACGCAAAGTGACGGAATATTCAGGGTCGCATTTTAGGTTTGCCTGTGACGGAATACGTTCCAACGGCACCAAAGCGAACATTTTGCCCATTACCTTAAAGACCAAGGTATGTTCATCAAAAGGAAACTCTTCGGTAACCCCTTTTTTCTGTATGCAATAATTTCTAAATTCTTCTATGTTCATCTCTTCTCAGTCTCCCCTATGGGAGAAGTTTTATTCGCAATTACGAGGCACGAAGTAATCTGTTGGACCCAATCACCAAAATTAAACAGCTTGCCCTCCTCACGGCGGGCGGGCCTGCCTGCCAGACAGGCAGGCTTCGTCGCTTTACTGCTAAAATCAACACCCCTGCTCCTCGCAAAAATGTCTTCGCGAGCACAGCGAAGCGATCTGTTACTTTGGAACACGAAACAACAGCTTGCCCTCCTCACGGCGGGCGGGCTTCGTCGCTTTACCACTAATGCTAAATCGACACTAGTACGCTCCTCGCAAAGACGATTATTCTACTTCTATCGAATCATAGACGATTACTTTGGCCCATAAATGACTTGATTCTTCAACAAACAATTTGTGAGAAGCCTCATCTTGATATTTTTGTTGCGCTTCAACAGATTCAAAAGTCACGATCAGTGAATAGGTAAAAGAGCCATCAACGACATCACGACTTGCCTTTGGTGATTTACCGATGAATTTTGTTTTTGCATATTTCGAATGGTTCAAGAACTTTTGTAGCGATGTTTCAAAAGCCGTTCGGTCTTCTTGGTTATCAGGGTTATTCAACCAAAAATAAACCGTGTGGGCAAAATTAGGATTAAACTCTTTTAGTGAACTCATTTATGTTTTTTTTTCTCAAGAAGCTCTTTTTTCTTTTCTGGAATTTCAAGGGCGGAATAGTCCAATTTCCATCCTATGGTCCCTACTATCGATTCTATCAGCAAAATAGCTTCCAAGGCCTCTTTTCTTGCTGTTTCCATCAGGCCACTGACCGGAATTTTTTCACGAATATGGTTCTTTGCCTCTTGGTGAAGACTTGTGAGGTCATTGGGGGAGAACGAATTGAACACACCGTTCTTAATATCATAAAACTCAAGCTCGGTCTCTAAAGAAAGTACTTCGGGCTGCGGAAAGTTGGTCAGGGTTATTTTCTTGTTTTCATTATCGGCATGCATGATCAGTTTTTTTAAATCGTACCCGATCTGTGCTTTTGCATTGATGACCACCAGTGCCTTTTTCTTGCTGCTTACCAAACTTAAAAAATGCTCTTTGGTATTCTCATATTTATAGATTTCGGCAAAATCACCCTCTACAGAAACCAATTTGCAAACACGCTTTAGTTTTTCCAACAAAACATGTGACTGGTGTACCGTCAACTCCTTGCTTTGTTTTTTTCGAAAGAACGAATAGGCCCAGTACATGATGATCGCACCGAGGGCCAGACCTAAAAAAGTATCAAAAATAGTATCCATTGTTTTTTTTCTGTTTTTTCCAAATGGGTGTATTTGAAACCTTGGTCATATTTTAAGCCTGTCCATAACCCTGTTGAAAGCTGAATCTCCCATATTACAAGTCTAAAACTCCAAACGTCTCATTATAGGGTCTTACAATATCAATTATTTCAAATTTTGGATTTAATTTTTTGCTCAAGGCAGCAAAAGTGGTTCGAGATCTTCCGTCAGAAGTAACAAAGTAAGTAATGGATTTATCTAAATCGGCTTGGGCAAATAGTTTAGAATCATTAGGGATTATAGCCCGAGGTTCTAATTTTTCTTGGCTTATTCTATTTTCGGAAAAAATTGCTTCTGCAAAACCCCCTGTCCTCTTTGCGTGGTCAAGATTAAAAGGAATAATTTGAATATTTCTTAGGGGCAATTCGTCTATTTCGCCCCTTACACAGTATTCTGCAATTGATATGGTCGAAACCTTAAGAACTGTCTCATTTTCCAAGAAGTACTGGTAATACCCTTTGGCATTTGAATGAAGTTTGTCCTCATCATTGAGAAGACGTACAAAAAAACTTGTATCGAGTAGAACACTATGCTTCATATTCCCCTCTCAAATTCACCAACCAATCATCAGTATCAATTCCTTTCCAACTTTTCTTTGCTTTTGTTATCAAAGAGTTCAAATAATCAGAATCGAATTTTGGGTTATAGTTGATCAACTCTATCAGTTTTAAGGTCTTTGAATCAATTTCACCTGTCTCAAGGTTTTGTTTTCCAATTGCCCGAACCCCAAATTCTTTATAAAGTAAATTTTTTTCTTGTCCCATTAAAAAATCTTGTCTTGTTTCGATAGCCAAATAACCATTATCATCAGTGTCAACATGAATATTTGCCTTGCTTTTTCCACCTACATCCTTTAAAATACCATAAAAATAAAATTCGGCATCGACCCAGTTATCCTCAGTTCTGAAATATTTTGTATTAGGGCTTATTGAAAGTTCAACATCTTTTTTAATCGAAGTGCTAAATAGAAATTCGTAATTTTTCTGTTGGGAAAGTCGCTGTATACCCTCTATTGCCCTTGCCGTTTTCAAATCAAGAAAATCAATTGAATTGGACTTTTGAATTTGAGCCAAAATAGCACTAAAACCAATTATATATTGGATTGGTGTTTTAAAAATATGTCTAACCGACCCTTCTTGAATATCATAGGTTATTAAAGGCCTATCTTTCTTATTATTTGGATATAGCAAATCCTCGACATTCTGTAAAATGCCTGCAATAAGTTTAATGTCGTAGTTCTCAGGTTTCAATTTGAGGTTACCTGATTTTCCGACAACCCTAATTTCTAAACCTCCTATTTTATCCACGGCATAAAGGTATGAATTTTAATTTTCATTGTAAGGCTTCCTTCACTAAGCAGATGCAATATGTCAATATCGGATGCAAAAATCAAAACCGAAAACCACCACCATTCGTAGTTCATCAAACTGAAAAGATAAATACCGAACAGAAATATTGGCAGTTCTTCCAAATTTAATAATGTCTTCACACTTTTTCTATTAGTCCATACAAAACGGGTCGGCTGGGGCTGGCATCGTTCTCGAAGGGCGCAACCTGAAGGTTCAAATAATAGGTGCCGTCTTTTACGCTATTGGGCACAAAAATAAACTCGGTAATGGTCGCCTTCAGCCGCAGCTTTCCATCAAAGTTCCAAAATGCCTTATGGGCCACTAATTCACCCCCATCTTTTTCCTTATCCACCGATGGCAGATCGACCAACAAATGTTCAACTCCCAAATCGGCCAAAAACAGAGCGGCCTCTTCCAATAAATAAGGTGGGTTCGTGTTCGAGTACTGCCGTGATAGTTTTTCTTTGGTATTGGGCAGGGTACGTATGGCCACGGCATCCCTTTTTTTAGTGCCCAGGGCATACTTCAATTGCTTTTTCGAAATGACAAAATCACCTTGGTGTTTTTCAGGGGCAATGGTAACCACTTCTGCCATAAAAAAAAATTGTTTTATGTTTTTGTTGACGGAATGGAACTCTTCGGTAATATGCCCCACACATTCGGTATGGGTACCATGTGCATGAGGGTTGAACCAAATATCATTGAAATTGGTAGCGGCTCCTTCAGTTACTTTACCAACAAAATCACCCTCAGTATGGGGTTCTATTCTAGGGTGCCCTACATACCAAGCGTTAACATTAGAAGCATCGCCTCTTAGGGGAATCGATATATCCAAGGGTTTGGATAGGTCTATGGTGTGGTTTTTAATTTTTGCTATCATATGAACTCATCATTTTTGACGTACTTGCGAGGCACGAAGCAATCCGTCTAACCACCTTCTCGATAAACAGTTTGCTTCGGCAATTTATTAAATTTAAGGTCATTTTAGCAAATTAAGGCCTCGCAAAGACGTTATTCGATAAAAAATAGATCCGCCGCAATACCATCTGCCAAAAACTTGCCTTTTTTGGCAGTCAAAAGAACATCATCGGCTAACGTCAATAATTCTTGCTCAATATATTTTTGTGACCTTTCTTTAAGATAGTCAAAATGTTTTTTGCCGAATTCTTTATCAACCCTATCCAATGAAACCCCCCAAATCGTTCTCAGGCCCGTCATTATATATTCATTGTACCTATCTGTTTTCGACAACACCTCTATTGTGATGGGCAGTTCGTTCTTTTCCAAGGATTTCAAGTACTTCGGATTGTTGTTGATGTTCCACCCTCTACGAACACCGTCATACGAATGTGCCGATGGCCCAATACCGATATACTTTTTTCCCAGCCAATACGATGAATTGTTTCTTGAGAAATACCCTGGTTTTCCAAAATTGGAAATTTCGTAGTTTACGTATCCAGCTGCGTCCATAACCTCTATGAGAATGTTGAAATGCTCTTGCGCCATTTTACCATCAATGGGTTTCACCTTTCCCTTTTTTATAAAAGCGGCCAAGGCCGTTTTAGGTTCAACCGTCAGGGCATAACTTGATATATGGGGTATTTTGAACGACAGTGCCTTTTCCAAATTCCGCTTCCACCTTTCATTGGTCATATTGGGCATTCCATAGATAAGGTCGATCGAGATATTATCGAAATGGCGAACGGACTCGGACAGCGATTTTTCTGCCTCGACAGCCGAATGGGCTCGGTTCATCAATTTCAGGTCCTCATCAAAAAAAGATTGTATACCTATGCTCAAACGGTTTATTCCGACTTTTAAATAGGCTTTAAAAATGTTGTCACTTCGACTACGCTCAGTGAGTATTTTTGGGTCACAATGCAAATCATCAGGATTCACTTCTATGGTAATCTCAGGGTTTTTAGAAACTTTATAGTTTTTATATACCGCATCGATCAATAATTGCAACTCGCCAATTGTCAATACGCTCGGTGTACCCCCACCAAAATAAATGGTGTCCACCACCTCATCTTTAAATTCATCTTTACGAAGCACCAACTCTTTCCGTAAGGCCAAAATCATGGCTTCTTTCTTGCCCATAGACGTTGAAAAATGAAAGTCGCAATAGTGGCAAGCCTGTTTGCAGAAGGGAATGTGGATGTAGAGACCGCTCATATCAATTAGCAATAAAACAATTAACAATGAAACAATTAACAATTAGCAATAAAACAATATGACTATCGGATTGATTGCACAAAACAATATTTTACAACAATTTGATTATAAGTTGCTTATATTCTAATATCATTTATAAGGTAGTTTTCTGAGTTTATTTTGCACTAATTTTAGTGGAAAACAACTGAATCCAGCATTTTATAAATTGTAAATAACACATTATCAATCAGATAAATCACAAAAGTCGTATGTAACGAATCCGATAGTCATATAAAACAATTAGCAATTATCTGGTTTTCTAATTCTTGTGGTTTTAAGAATAGAAAACATAATTTTTGACAGTTCATCGGCATCGATAATTAATTTATCTGCTTTTTCCTTAGAAAGATAATCTGAATCTCTCAATAGGTTTAGCCAATATTTTGTTTCTAAACTTTCTTTGTAAGCTATAGATATTTTAGCTGAGAAATCTGCTTTTGATATTGCCCCATTGGCCTCTGATACATTTGCCCCAATAGAAGTTCCCGAACGAAGAAGCTGTTTTGACAAAACATATTCCTTCTCTATTTTGACCAACTGTTTATACAATATCACGATACACAATGCGAAATCGTACGACTTTTTCAATAAAGGGTTTGTCTGGTTCATTTATTCTCAATTTTCAATTGACCATTGTTTATTGTTAATTGCTCATTGTTAATTGTTAATTGTTTATTGCTCATTGTCAATCCACCTTCTTGGGGTTGTTCTTAACATACGAGCTCCACCCCGAATAACTCTTACCAACCTCGACCCTGCCGCTGTTGTAAAAATGGCAGACCGCGGCTGCGAGTCCGTCGGTGCTGTCCAGGTTTTTTGGGAGGGTTTTCAGTCCCAAGGTGCTTTGCAGCATTTTGGCGACCTGTTCTTTACTGGCATTGCCATTACCTGTTATGGCCATTTTTATTTTTTTTGGCAGGTACTCGGTTATCGGTATTTCCCTTGACAGCCCTGCCGCCATGGCCACACCCTGGGCTCTGCCCAATTTGAGCATTGACTGTACGTTCTTGCCATAAAAAGGGGCCTCAACTGCAATTTCATCGGGGTGGTAGGTGTCAATGAGCTCAATGGTGCGCTCAAAAATAAGTTTCAGCTTGGTATAGGGGTCTTTGTACTTACTCAATAAAAGTTCGTTCATTTGAATGAACTGCATCTTTTTATCGACCACTTTGATAAGTCCAAAACCCATGATCGTGGTTCCTGGATCTATACCCAATATGATTTTTTCGTTGACCAAGGTTGATGGTAGGTGTTAAAAATTATTTTTTGAACTTAAGTTTGAACTTGAATTTAAAACTATGGGCACCCTGAATTTTGCCCTTACGGGAACACCTCTTTTCAATGCCGGTTCTAACCTTGGCAGACTATTGATACTGTTTGTGATTACATTTTCGAATTCGTACACCTGTTCGCCAAGTGCTTCTTTGTTTTCAATGTTCAAAATAGGGATACTGCCATCGTTTTCAATAATAAAATCCAAAAAAACGGTGTCTTTGGTTTTTTTGTCCGCAGTAAATTCAAATTCATTTAGAGCCATTGAAAGATGTGACAGCAATTGTTCTTCAAAACACTTTTTCTGTTGCTCTTTGGTGGCCGTCTCATCGCAATCATCGAACAAGGGATAATCATCAACATCGTTGAAATCGATTTCTCGTAGCTCTTTTTCCACTAGTTTTTGTGTCTTTTTTTCTTTCGATTCAAAAAACCCACAGGAAGCGAGACCACATAAAACCAATACCATCAAAGACTTGCGCATACATCCTTGTTCTAGGGCGGAAATTACGATTTTTTAGGGATTATCCCGATAACTTCCCCCAAATCGTCGCTAATTACCGATTATTGAAAAAAGTACTTTTTAACAACAAAACACTTTGGCGAAAAACTTAGTTTGGCTACTTTTATCCACTGACCCCATAAAGTATTGGAACCAATGATCGATCTTGTCAAAAAAACCATAGCATCAATACAGGAAAGCGAACTGTTGACCCATGACGATATTTGTACGGCCCAACGTATTCACGGGAAATACGATCATTTGGTGCTTTCTCAAGGTAAAGAAAAAATAACACTACAGGTCGAGAATGGCGATGCGGTTCATGAGGTCGCGCTCATTTGTGAAAACGATGGGCTGGAAGCTAAAATAGACGGGCACTTTTCCGAATGGACCATCCCCGCCCTTGTGGCATTATATGTCGTGGAAGACCACGTAAATGCCGATTCCCTCTCCGAAGGCATCAAATATACCCGGAAAGGAATGCAGAAAAGGGTACTGGAAGAACGGTCGGACAGGGCAAAAAAAGCCGACTATAAAATAAAACTTGCCGATAACCTATACGGCGAACATATACTAACGAACGAAAAGGGAAAAACCTACAGAATTACCCTTCGGGATTTTAAGAACAAAATCGGCTATATAAACAATATAGATTGGAGGACCAATAAACTGGGAACAACCAAACACATTATGTATTTGTTCAATTATTTGGAAGAAAACAGCGGTAAGGCAAGACGGCTAAAAAAGACCTATCCCTTTATAGAGATCTATACAGATCCATTGAACGATTATAGAATATCCTGGTTTTTTCCCGAAAAGCTGGAACCTGAAGAAAAAGCACTACTGACCGATTTTTTTGGAGACAGCACCTCTATTGAAAATTCACAAATAGCACAATTTTTCTCTTTTATCCATAGATCAAGAGATTTTCAGCGTATTAAAATACGGGCGGAAGTTTTTGAAAAAGTAGAATCCTATTTCGAAAACAATGAGCTCCAACAAATAAAAAAGCAGACCACATTAGATTTTTCAGCAATAAGCGCCACGCTTTATCCGTACCAAAAAGAAGGTATCGAATTTTCGGTATTCAAAAAAGGGGTCATCATTGCAGATGAGATGGGGCTGGGCAAAACCTTGCAGGCCATCGCTACCGCCATTCTTAAAAAAGACATTTTCGGTTTTAAGAAAACCCTGGTCATTTGCCCTGCTTCGGTAAAGCACCAATGGAAAAACGAAGTCTTAAAATTCACCGACGAAAAAGCAATTGTCGTAGAGGGGTTTCCCGAAGACAGAAACAAATTGTATGCAAACGACAGTTGTTTCTTTCATATCATAAATTATGAGACCGTTTTACGGGATCTTCCTGTTATAAACAAGGCAAATTATGATTTTGTAATACTCGACGAAGCGCAAAAGATCAAGAACTATGAAACCCGCACCGCGAATGCCGTAAAGGCCATCCAGAAAAAGCACGCTTTGGTCATAACGGGAACACCGTTGGAGAATAAATTATTGGATCTATACTCCATAGTTCAGTTTATTGACCAAAAATTTCTGGCCCCACAGTGGGAATTTTCATATCAACATTGCATATTCGACACCAAGTATAAAAACAAGATAAGCGGGTATTACAATCTACAAAATTTAAAAAAACGCCTACAGCCCATCCTTGTACGTCGCGAAAAACAAGAGGTCTTCGACCAATTGCCCAATGTGATCCAAAAAGACATTTATGTAAGCCTTTCAGATGAACAGGCCAATATGCACAGTAGTTTTGCGAGGGGCATTGCTTCTATTCTGTCCAAAAAATTCAAGACCACCTACGATTGGCAAAAATTGATGCATTTATTGACCAATATGCGAATGGTGTGCGACTCAAGTTATCTGATCGATAAAGAAACAAACCACTCGCCCAAACTAATAGATCTCAAGGATATATTGATCGAGAAATTGGACATTAAGAACACCGATAGAAAGATCATTATTTTTTCAGAATGGGTGACCATGCTCAAACTCATAGGCGAAATGCTCGAAAAAGAGGACATTACCTTTACAACGCTTACCGGTAAAGTTCCTGTAAAAAAACGCGGGGCATTGATAAAAGAGTTTGAGGAAAACCCCGAGTGCCAAGTTTTTCTTTCTAGCGAATCGGGTGGTACGGGACTGAATTTACAGGTTGCCGATACGGTCATAAATTTTGAACTGCCCTGGAACCCCGCCAAAAAAAACCAACGTATCGGGAG
>JAJRSY010000014.1 GCA_024278565.1 Bacteroidota bacterium | reverse complement strand
TTCCAATAATCCCGCCTTTTTCCCCTAAAATTTCGATTAAAGAAACACTCTTTTCTACCGGCACATTGGCATCATAAGCATTTTTTCCAAACTCTTTGATTGACATCCCGACATTAGGGATATGTACTGCCCCCAATTTTGCACCACCTGCCAGGGCATTGGTAAAACGGGCAGCTTGTTCAGCCGGGGCGTTGTATTGATTAAGTGCTTTGCTAGTTGCATCAATAGCATCAGGCAGGCTCATCCCTTCAGCGGCTTCCGAAAGTATTAATACTTGCCGGGTAACTTCTGCCAGGGCTTCCTTATTTTTCAAAAGCTCAGGTTTCGCAGACCCAACCAGCTGGTAAGCCTCCATTATTTCATCAACCGACTTTTGTATTCTCACCCCGGTTTTATCCTGGGTTGTGGCAAATTCTTCAGCTCTTTGCTCAAGCCAGGTTATTTCTTCATCAACCAACCCGGTTAAGGCTTTTACCTTACCTTTCATATCCTGGCGGTCAAGCTGTGCATCGATAGCACGTTGCGCTGTCATTTGAATACCGGCTACAGAGGCAAATGCACCGCCTATTATACTCCAGTACCGGTTCATGAAGTCGGCACTACGGCTAATTAACCCACGTTGCTCCCTGAGTTCGTTATTTACTTTCCCCAGTTCAGCACGTACCAGCTTTATTTTTTTCGAATAGCCTATATACTCTTTCGTACCTCGGTTCACTTTTTCTTGCTCCCGGTTCAATTGCCGAAGGGTATTACGAAGGTCTTTTGTCGAAGCGGTTGAAAGGTTATCCAATACTTTGTTGGCATCCCAGGCAGCTTTACGCAATTTTGAAGCCTCTTTGCTTGCTTTCTTCAATTCACGTTCAGCCTCTTTCATCCCCTTCATATCGCCACCAGCCATAGCTTCGTGCATTTTTTTCCGCCATTTGTCGGCTTCCTTTTGCAGGTTTTTAAGGGCAGATTTAGCCTGTTCGTCATTAAGGTAAACAGGTATCCGGGCTTCTTCGTGAATATTTGACATTATACTTTTTTGTTTTCACGCAAAGTATAATGGGGGTGTATGTAAAAAAAGGACAAACAGCGATTAGCCTTTAGTTAGGGCACCACCTATAAGGCCAACAATGAGGAAGAATATGAAAAAAACAATTATGTATCCCATGATGTTGTATTGTTTATACAAATATAGTGATTTTTAGGGAGTTAATCAAATATTTAGATTTCCTTTCGCATGAGTATATTTTAGGTCTTTCACCGGCTTCATTGCAAATACAATTTGTTCGGCTACTCCTTCTCCAAATTTTTCTATTAGTATTTCCTTTAAGCGCATTACTTCGCGGTAGAAAATACGGGAATACCACTCTTTCCTTTGCCTAACCGGGGTAAATCCCAAATCCCCATCATTGCCCTTGAAAATCTCCCTGCCGGTACCCATATCAACAAAAATGCCGTAAAGTTTAAATGAAAATTCAACCTTATCAACATCATTGCCGGCAGCCGTAAAAAGGGCATTCTTCAGCGATTCATACAATGCACCACTTTCCCATACTTTCAATTCAGTCATTTTTTCACGCCATATTTTTAGCGTAATGTCCGCCCAGGCTCTTATTGTTTCTTTTTCGTTAAGTTGTCCAGGCTGCTGCATCGTAAACAAGGTTTACAGGGTTCTCCACATTAAACACAAAGTACAACCCACTGCAACCGGTTGCAAATGCCGGGGGCACTTCATAAAACCGGATGCGCTCCAGGTCGATTACCGGTAATTGCAGCTTATCTTTAATGAGGCGCGATACCAAATGCCGGTAAATGGTTTTTGCCTCCTCCATAACTTCCCCGCGTTTCTGCATATCGCCATAGTCGGCTTTACCGACTATGAACACCGTATATGGGCGCCGCTCAAAGTAACCGCCGGCCCCACGAAAGGTAGTCCCGTCCTGGCTGTCGTCAACGGCAAAAAAATACTTATGCCTCCGGGAGTTTTCCAAAATCCCTTCAAGGTTACCAACTCCACTTACTGGCACAAATTTGTACTTATCCTTTGTTATTATTAGCTGGTCATGCAAAATTTGCATATATGCAACCGGGTCGAACATAGTTATTATTTTTCGTTTAACATTTCGGCATCAACAGCCCTTTGTTCCAGCTCGTCAAGTGCATCCCAAATCGGCTGTTTTAGCAGCTCTTTTTTAAGCGTAATATTTCCATTGGTTAATTGGTGTACCATCCCGTTAATGTAATTACGTGCGCTGAACGGCTTATTTGACTTCTTCCCTGAGAACAGGGCAGGGCAGCGTTTTGGAACATACGATCGGAAACCGACATACCAGATAAAAACAGAATTTTTTACCGCTGGCGAAACCTTCCGGAATTTTCCGGCACGTACCCTTATTTTTTTTGCTACCCACCTTTGCCAGGGTCTGCGGTAAAGTACCGAAATCAGGTTGTCAAGGTGTTCCTCCTTTTTCGTTTCCAGGTAGGCAAAATAATAGTTCTCCGCCATCAGGTATTCTTCAAAGCAGGCATTTTGCAACCGGAAATGCCTGGCACGGGCAAACCTTACCCATTTGATTGGCTTTACTTCGCCAGGTTCTAGCATGAACCGGCATCTTTCAGCCATATCCGAAATCAAGTCCGATTCAAGCAAAAAAGGCTTTTTTCGATTTGCATGCGTATACCACTTTGCCCCATCGGCAGCTGGCGGCTTATCAACTATAAGTTTCAACCCCGAAAGTTTCAGGAAGGCTTTTACCAGGAACTCCGTTTCAGAATACCCCTGCAGAAAAAGCCATGAAACAAACCGAAGGTGTTTCGGTTTCAGGCTGTCCATTTTTGTTGGTATGTGTAACCTTAGGCTTGTGTTCATAAAATAATACTTGAAAAAATAGGGTCATCAGCTGTATTTTCGTATCCGCTTTCAATGCGGGCAGCATATTCGCCACTTTCCGTATAAGTCCCAAAGCTTCCCAGGTTGCCATCAATATACCGCAATGCATCAGCAGCTATCTTTTCAGCCGCTTCCATATTCCCACCCACCAGGCTACCAAGGCTCTGTTTTAGCAGGATAGACAATCTCAAATCATCGCCGGTTAAATCATTGTCTCGTTGTTTCTCAATCAATTCCTGAATATAATCCTTACTAAATACAGGCTCCAGCTTCACCATTGTATCCTGGATCAATTTCGGGCGGAGCTTCAAAAACTCCTCCCGTGTACCTTCCCATTGCCCGTATATTTTCATCTCATCGGCTGTTTGAATCAGGCAATCTGTCAATATTGAATAGGTTGGCGAACCTTTCCAGGCATCATGGTAACTTGTATGCTTCTCAAGATAATCAATCAGGTTTTCAACCTCGTTGTCGCGGCGGATCAGGCACTGCCCCCTAAGGCGTTCAACACGTTCCTTGCTTGCCGGTACTTTATTGTTGCTTTGTATTACTCCAAAACCGGAATCAGTATGAACTAAATCAAGGAAAGGGATTGCATCCCAGTAGGCATGATTGGCAATTATGTTAATACATAATTGCTCTAAATCATTATCATCAATATCGGCATCAACAGTTTCATACAATTGTGTTCCCAGCACCTTGTTTTTCAGCCACAATTCAGCACTTTGCACGTAAGTCTTTACGTCCGTGAACTCTTCAAGCGAAACAGCTGTCGGAATTGCGGCCTTAAATTGGTCAAGCCTATTTAGTATCATCACTTTCAGGTTTTGAGGTTACTTCTTCAGCATCGGTTTTTTTGTCGAGGGTGGTTAGCATCAGGTCCGGTATATCATACTCCAAATCCCAGCCGTTAATATCGTTTAACACATAAAACGGCCTTATCATTATGTCACGGGTAAGTTTCTCTAGGGCTTGCTTCATCGTGAATAATTCGCGTTTGTCTGATCCAGAGAAAGAGCCTTTTGTTTTGCCTGGGACAGCTCCGATCAGGCTGGGGTGTACACCCTGGGCATAACAAACAATGTTTGCAGCTTCTTCGGCATCTTCGATATAGTCGCCTCCCTCTTTTTCTCCACCAACGCGCTCTATGCGAACCATTTTTTGCTCTTTCCCGTTGGGGTCGATATAATAAGTGCTGAACCAACTTTTATTCTGGTTGTCAATCCCCGAAAGAAAATCTTTAATGTTTTTAATTTCGAGCGTTTTCCGTGCCTTTTTCTTTGCCGGGTCGGTTATGCCCTCAGTATCGAATAGCTTTTTGAAATAATCTTTGTGCAATTCAACCAGGAATTTAATCACCATCCCGTTGGTCATTTTTGCAATTTTCGCAACCGGTATCATTGCCTTTATTTTCGACCAACCACTATTAAACATGCTGGCATAATATGGGAACGGGTAATATTTCAAACCCGGTGTAGGTATCCGGTTTACAATCGCAAACATCTTGTCTTTTACAGGAGTGCCGGGTTTACCGGTTTTTGGGTCTGGTTCTCTGCCTAAACGGACCAGCAAGTCACCAACCGGGTTATCTTCATCAAGCAAAGGTATGGCATCAATGTCTGTATCATCCGGGTTATCCTTCCAGTTTGCAAAAAAGATATGCTCTATTTTCCCGGTTTTGGGGTCACATGTCTCAAACCTACAGTTCACAGCTTCTTTGTGGCGTATTTGCACTACCCTTTTCCCCTCGCTATCCAGGATAATTACCAACACCGAAAAGAAAAAGTGCTTAATGTCCGTGAATTGTTCCGCCCAAAACTTCACCATATTATTCCTCCGGAAGAATTTTTTGATTTCTTCGGAGGTTATTTTTCCACCATTTTCTTTAGCCTGGAAACCACGCCCGTAAGCCGTACAGATATTAAACCACATGTTGGAGCTCATCACTTCATCATCGCGGATCTTTTCAAGTATCAGGTAAGGCTGTTCATTATCTTCGCCCCAGGGCACATAACCACGGAAACCTTTTTTCTTTTCGATTGGTTTAACTTCCTCGTAGTCGAAAATGCGCCGGGTATCCTCAGTTATAACAGCGGCATATTTGTCGTTTACCCCTTCGATTACATGTATGCCATAACTTGTAAAATCTTCACTAATCCTGCTCATACAAATACCTCCTCGCCATTAACGTTAAAAATCAGCAAAGCCTTTACTTTCCTGAATTGTTCCGAATCGATAAACTTTAGGTTAAATGTGTTGCCCCTGAAAAAAGAGCTGGTACAAACCACGTTAGTGGCTTCCACTATTTCGCCGTTCTTTTTCCAGAACGAAACATCAAACGGCTCTCCGCTTTCTATAATCCTCCTTGCCTGTGCCAGGTGTAGCATAATATTTTTTCAGGCAAGGTAAAAAGGAGGGTGAGCTATAGAAAGGACATAAAAAAAACCGGTTGATAACCCGGTTTTCTTTTATGGCAACAATACATCCAGCATTTCCTCAATTTCTGAAATTACCGTATAACGTTCTGAAATTGGCATATCGTGTTCAAATTTAAGCCGGTTCAATAGCTTAAATATTTTTTCTTTAAACTCAGATGGTGTCATGGCTTTGCTAAATCTTTAAATTCATCGCGGACAAGGCTTAGGTCTGAAATAACATAGCTTGCCTCTTCTTTCCATTCATTTGGGAGCGATTGGAACATTTTCCCAATAAAGCAAACAGCATCGGATATTGTATTTAGGTATATATCAAGGTTTTCGTTGTCGTTTTTCTGGAAATGTTTGATTGTGGCAAGGGCACTGTCTGTTAATACAGCCCCGTTGACTTCGGTATTGGTTTTTATCTCTTTTTTCATAATTTTGTAGAATTATTTTTGTTAATGAATCCCCCGGGGAGGTGTGCATCCACCTTTGATCCGGGGGGTTTTTAATTAAGCTTCAAAATCAATGTCTATTTGAAACCCTGTTTCCTTATACTCCTCATAAGTTGTCCTGGCAACTTTATCCATTGCACTCTCAGCATTGCTAAGGATTCCTTTAGCGTTCCGGAAGTTTTTCCGAGCTAGTTTAATTCTGTCGTTAAGTTTTCCAATGGCTTTTTCTTTCTCTTCCAAAAATTTCCTTGCACCCATAAAATGATTATACAATACATTGCATACTTCAATTTTATATTGAATAACTTTTGGACGAACTTCTTCTTTAACTTTAGTATGATCAATTTGCGCCAACCAACCAAAGAAAAACTGGAGGGGCAAACAGGTCATTTCCCTATCTTTTCCATCAGCTCCAACTGTGGTCATATTGACCACAGTTGAACCTAAAAATTCGGGGTCGTTTTTTAAGTTTCTGATTTGAGATGAATGGTCGATTCCGAGCAATTCACACGCAGGTTTTATGGTAACAAAAATATCATCACCATCTTTTGGACAAATAAACCCTGCTCCATTAATTTCTACAATTTCATTTTCCATAATATTAATTTTCTTCTGGTTTTGAATTATCTATTTTCAAAGTTTCCATAACTTCTTCAGAATACATGCTTATTTGGTCGGGATCAGATTTTAAAACTTGCATTAATTCTGTTTGAAGTAGTGCCTTCCCCTTTTCCAGCTTCTTAGTCGTTGTTTTACTGGCAGTTGTGGCAATTTCTTTTTCCTCTATCATTTTTATAAGTTCCTGAACCACAACGTTTTTACGATTAAGAGAATCAGTGCTGTAAACTCCAGCTTTTCTTAGAGAAGGGATAACCACACTTGTAATCCACTTTCTAAACACTTTAGCCTCTGGTTTTGTGCTACTTAGGATCAAGGAATACAAACCAGACTCATTTATCTTCCAGCCCTTCCTTCGTTGACCTGACGTACTTGTGAGGTACCCCAGCTTTCGCTCATCTTCATCTAATTTACTGGTAATGGTTTTGTCTGCTTTTGCATATCCAAGAATATTACATACATCAATACCTGCAAACCAATCAATTCCATTTTCATCCTTACTGGTTCTAACATTACTTTCGTTGTACAGAAATAATTTATCCATAATGTTTGTCTTAAAATTAGTTTCTGATACAAATTAATAAATATTTCTTTATATTTCCAAATATTTCTATATGTTTTATATGTATTATTTTTTATTTAATAGAATTATTTATTAATTTGCATGAAAAATTTTAATGATCATGGGAGAAAAACAGCAAATAAGCTTCAAAATAGATTCTGATGTTATTAAAGATTTCGATAATGTCTTAAATGAATTTAGAACGACTACTGGAATGAAACCAATTAGGCAAGAAGCAATAGAAGTAGCGATGAAGGAATACATTATTAAACTTAGGAAACAGATCGAAATATTAAAAGGCAGCTAGTAACTGCCGCTCTATATAATTTGATTAGAATTAGTTTCTATAAAAGCCCGGCTAATTAGCCGGGCTTTTGCTTCTAAAAAGCTAGAATTCTCGCTTTTTAAACATTCATTAATGAATGCTTGTGTAGTTTCATTTCGAGAAAATGCTTCGACTTTTTTACCAAAAATTTTTGCCATTTCCGTGGCATTTACCATTACGTTACCGTTTGCAACAAAAGGTTCGAATTCAATTTCAAAACCCCCAAAAGCTTTCTTTACAATCATTGTGTTAAGATTTTAATTAATAATTATATAAAAGTATATTGCAAATATATATAAAAATATTACTATATCCCAAATAAATAGTTATATATTTGTTAAAAATAAATATCTATGGTTAAACAAAAGGATGAAGTATCAGTATTTTTCTATGTTCCAGAGGAATTATTGAAAGAATTCAACGAGGCTGTTGAATTGAAAAGTAAAAGCTTAGGTGTTGTTTTAAACAAAAAACAAGCCTATAATTTAGCCTTGAAGGAAATTACCAAAATCTGGAAAGAAGAAAACCCGGCAGATTAGCCGGGTTTTTTGTTTGGCAACTGTGGCCATATTGACCACAACTGAACCTAAGAATGCGGGTTATTCATTATTTGAATCTGTTATTTCTTGTTTTACACTATCCCATACTTCAGAAGAATACATGTTCATTTGCGAAGGATCTGTTTTTAATAATTGTATTAATTCTACATGCAATAACGCATGCTCTTTGTCCAGCTTCTTTGTTGTTGATTTACTGTTAATTACAGCATTTTTTTTGTTTTCGATTTTTATTATAAGTTCCTGAATTAGAGCGTTTTTACGGGTGAGCCCATCTGTGCTATATATTCCAGCTTTTCTGAGAGATGGAAGAACTTCGTGCGTAACCCATCTCCTAAAGACCTTCGCTTCTGACTTTGAACTACTTAGAATCAAAGCGTATAAACCAGATTCGTTTATAGTCCAGCCCTTCCTCCTTTGACCTGACCTATCTGTGAGATAGTCCAGCTTCCGTTCAT
The DNA here is from genome assembly GCA_024278565.1 of Bacteroidota bacterium. Taxonomy (GTDB): domain Bacteria; phylum Bacteroidota; class Bacteroidia; order Flavobacteriales; family Flavobacteriaceae; genus Maribacter_C. The sequence continues at coordinate 2,386 of JAJRSY010000014.1, read as the reverse complement.
CTTCATCCAACAATTTGGTAATAATGTCCGGGGCATTTTTATACTCAAGGATATTACATACATCAATCCCTGCGAACCAAAACTCACCACTCCCATCAGTTGAGGTCCTAATATTCGATTCTTTATACAAAAACATTTTTTCCATAAATATGAGTTTAAATGAATAATTGATACAAATATACAATAAAACTCCAATAACTTCCAAATAAAATATAATAAAAGCTAATAGTTTTATTTGTGTTTCAATTGGAATTGTTTAATTTTGTTTAAAATATTTACAATATGGGAGAAAAACACCAAGTTAGTTTTAAAGTAGATGAAGATATAATTGCCAGGTTTGACCAAGCATTGGAGAAATTTAAAGAGGTAACCGGAATAAAACCCAAAAAGCTGGAATGCTTTGAAGTGGCATTAAAAGATTATATAGAGAAGCTTGAAAAACAAGCTGAAACCTTAAAAGGCAGTTGATTTTAATTTTCCATAAACTAAATATTCTCTAGTTTTTACTCCTAAAAAGGAGAATTATCCTTTTTTAAGCACTCATTAATTGACACAGTTCAATTTGCTTAAAACTAAGTAATTATTTAGCTAATTCAGAAAATTCATATAAGTGTTCAATTTCAAGGCTTTTTTCTACCAGGGTTTTCAAAGTTTCCTGCTTATCCCCTAAGACTTCAATATTTTCAACATTTACTGCGGTGCCAGCTGCACATACCATTAACATACCCTTAGCCGCACCAGCTTCACCATAATCAATGTCAGTTGCTATAATAGCATTTCCTCCAAATTTTAAAGTTTTTGCCCTTAGCTGGGTAAAACAAAGATTTTCCCCTTGTGCTAATTTGCGATTAAACGACCCAGATTGCTTTCCAAAAAAATCTGTAAGGTCAGAGGTGAATTCAGAAATCAATCCAGTACCCGTCACCGATTGCCCAGTAACAATCCCTAAAGAGGAATATTCCCAATTAAAAGGGATATGGGTTGTTAAAATCGGCATAACATTTATATTATTTTCGATATATTTATTTAATTCTGTGATTTTTGACCAGTAATTTATTTTAGCCTGCTTCATTGGTTCTTTTGAACAACTATCACAATAATCTTCTCTCGCTTCAGGCAATACAGCCTTAATGAAATCCATGTATTTTTCATCTAATAAATTATTAGATTTAAATGTACCAGCCTTGATTGCTTTTCCGCAATTGGGGCAACTTTCAAACTTTTTCATAATGTTTGGATTTAAGATTTTATAACTCAAACTTAATAATTTTTTTTTGTAAAACTGTCATCTGTTAGGGTTGCAGGCGGGGATAGTTGTCAAAAATCATTGAATGAAACCCGGTAGAGTGCTACAATTTGCTAACAAATTGGTGTTTTATGCAATAAAATTAGCGTATTACGCAAATGCACGGAACACCTTTTCCGGCGCGGCAGGATAGGCAAAAGCCCTCCTGTGCGGAGTTGTTCAGTACAACTTCCAAACTCCTTTAGCTTTCAGATTTAAGGCACATTCTCAAAGTAAATGGTAAAGAAAACTAAGCCTTTCAAGTGTTAACACGAATATCGTTAAACCAATGCTTCCTCAAGGCCTGCCACTTCCTGCAGGTGCTTTTTTGTTTCTGGCTGTGGCTCGGTTGTTTCCTCATGCTTATATACCTGCGTATTTGCAAAAAGGTAACACAATGGCCAGTATTTATACTCTTCCGGTTCATTGCTTCCCTCTGGTATCTGGCTAATTTTCCGGGGCTGTCCCCAAAACAAAAAGGCTTTGCTTCCTTTTTTAATGGTATACCCCAGTTCTTTCCACTGGTTAAACGTGTTAAATTCTTCAATTTCGGGGTTTGCTTCCATGTACGTTTCTGCCAACCCTTCGTTTACAGTATTGTACATTCCCTCTTTTACCATTATCCTGATTCCCTGGGATAATTGGATCAAGGCTAGACGTTTCATTTTATATTGCTCTTTCCTGGTTCTTTTAGTATCTTTGTTCATGTTGTTATGATTTAAAATTGTTTGTAAAACATTTTAGATTATAAAGGAGAGGGGAAAGGGTTCCCCTCTTTTCTTTTAGGCTTCAATCTGTTTTTTTAGTTCCTCTGATTTAGCTTCAATCTTGCCCAACATATAAGAAATCACATCACCAATAACAACAGGGTTTTGTAATGCAAAAATTTGCTTTTTGTTGTATTGGCTACCAGCCTCAATACTTAATATATAAGCATCATTTTCAAATTCATTGGCTGCGTGAATATTTCGGGATATAGTGTACAATAGAATCCGGAACATACTGTACAACGGATTCCGGGATATAGTGTACAACTTTTTTGATGCGTATTTTTTCTTTTTTTGATTTTTTTTAGACTTTGGCGGCGAGATCAACGGGGAC
>JAJRSY010000220.1 GCA_024278565.1 Bacteroidota bacterium | reverse complement strand
GTTGCAGAAGATGAAGGGGGGAGTGACCCGATAAGCAACAATAGAACTAAAAATCGTGGCTATTGAATTGATGTCAAAGCCCCCGCTAGGGAAAGGTCAGCAGTGATACTACTTTTCTTTTGGTATGAATTTCAAAGCGGCCCCATTGATGCAATGCCGTTTTCCGGTGGTGTTTTTCGGTCCATCTTCGAATACGTGGCCTAAATGCCCCCCGCAGGTCGCACAATGTTCTTCTGTTCGTTTGTAGCCTATTTTAAAATCGATATCATAGGCGACATTGCCTTTGATCTCACGGTCGAAACTGGGCCAACCGGTACCTGAATCGAATTTGTGCCCGCTTTTAAATACTTCGGTGCCGCAACCTGCGCACACATATACCCCCTCTTTTTTATTGTCGAGAAGTTCACTTGTAAAGGCCGTTTCTGTGCCCGCTTTGCGCAATACCTGAAATTGTAAGTCGGTCAATGACGATTTCCATTCAGCTTCTGTCTTGGCGATTTCATATTTTTTTTCGGTGTGGTCCCCTGTATCGATGACAACTTCTTTTTGCTGTGCGTTTCCTTTGCAACCGGTCAGTAGTACATAAAGTAGAATCAGTATGTTTTTTAGCATTTTTTTCAATATTTTCAGATTAGACGTTGATCAGGTCTTTTACTTTCAAGGTAAAGGTGCGAACTGAAAAAATCCTGTTTCTAAAAAGAATCAGGATTTAGCCTTGTCATTTCAATAGTATGGCTGAATCAGTTCAGTTTTATTCTCGGAATATCTTTTTCCTCAATACCTAAACTACGCATTACAGCATCAATATTAGATTTGTCTACTGCCGATTTTCCAGTGCTTGAGGCCGGTATAACGGCAATACGGAATACCTGTTGGTCTGTGTCACCAGCTAATAAGGTGCCCAAGTCAAAATCTGCATCTAAGAAGATGTTCACATTTAAAAAGGTATGGTCGTAGTTATACTGTAGAAGGCCTTGGGGCAGTATTAGGGTCTGTGGCAACAACCTCCAAATATCAACAATTTCGCCGTTACCATCTTCGGTTTGGTCAAATAGAATGTATACCAAGACTACATCGGTTTCAAAAACTTCTATAGATTGTGGAAACTCATAGAAGATACTATAATCATTTTGAGTGGTAAAATCACCTTTGATATCAATTACCTTACCGTTTTCACCATCTTTGCCATCAAACCCATCCAATCCATTGCGACCGTCCGATCCAGTACAAGAAGTTAATAAAAAGGTCAATAATACGCCGAGTATCAAAGTGATTTTTTTCATAATTAAGTATATTTAGTTTTTAATGGAATATTTCAAAGTCCGTTTATTACAGCTCAAAAAGTGTTCCACAATTTTAGTCTGTCGAATTTAAATATCAAAACAGCTTTTAGGCCTACGGTTTTTTCTTTTAAATCGATGGCATGAAGATTGGTGTTAAGAAGGTCGGGGCTACCTGTTAAGATGAACAATTTAAGGGCGATCGATAAAATTTTAGGACTGCCCATTACACCGAAACTAATTTTTTTTGTATTTTGTCACCTTTAAACACTATCTATAATGAAAAAAATAATTTTGATTTTTGCTGTTTTTATGGGCGTAGCAGCCTGTAAGACGAATCCGTTTACGGGTAAAAAAGTATTGAACTTTTATCCCAATAGCCAAATTTTTCCCATGGCCTTTGCGCAGTACGACCAATTTCTAACAGAGAACAATGTTGTGGAAGAAGGTGCTGATGCAAGGATGATAACAAAAGTAGGGCAACGTATATCTTCGGCCGCGGAGCGATGGTTGTCCGCAAACGGCTATGCCGGGTATCTGAAGGATTATAAATGGGAATACAGTCTGGTAAATGATTCAGCTGTAAATGCCTGGGCCATGCCTGGCGGAAAAATAGTATTTTATACGGGCATACTTCCTATTACACAGACCGAAAGGGGGGTTGCGGTGGTAATGGGCCACGAGGTTGCGCACGCCCTTGCCGATCATGGTGCACAGCGAATGAGTGCGGGAACTTTGCAGCAATTGGGTGCCGTGGCGGGCAATATAGCGATCAAAGATCCACAAAAAAGAAATATGTTCAACCAAGCCTATGGTGTGGGGTCGGCAGTTGGTATCATGCTGCCCTTTAGTAGAAGCCATGAGACCGAGGCAGACCGGATCGGGCTGCAGATCATGGCAATCGCCGGTTATGATCCCATTGAGGCCGCTGAGCTTTGGAAACGTATGAAGGCCAAAAGCGGAGGTCAGGCACCTCCCGAGTTTATGAGCACGCACCCATCAAATGATACTAGAATAGCCAATTTGGCCGCTTGGGCGCCATTGGCAAGGGAAGAGGCGAAAAAATTCGGGGTCACTACTTTTGATTAAGGGTCTGTTACGAAATAAAGTTTACAGAATTGGCGACGTTATTTTGTGCAATAACGAGGCAAAAAACGCAGGTATAGCCTTAGCTAAAGTGAGTATTTTTAACGCTGTTAGTGTGCAAAAGAACAAGACAAAATG
>JAJRSY010000219.1 GCA_024278565.1 Bacteroidota bacterium | reverse complement strand
TTAATTTTGCTGATATTCAATCACTTATGGCTTTTTGAGATCGGAATACAGCTTTTTTTGAATCTGATGCGATTTTCCAATGACACACAAAATATTGATTATTAGATGTTTAACTAGACTGATTAGTTACATCTCATCCAAAATAACTCTTTTTGTAAAAATCTTCTGTTTTCGGAGTGGGCTCCTTATTTGAATTTGAAGACCAAAAATGGTTTCCAAGCCTGTTGAGAAATTATTTAACCGACTTTTTACAGTTTTTGTCGAACAAGACCAAAATGTACAAGCCGGTAGTGCCCCTTTTTAAAAAAGCACTAAAAGAAAGTGGAGTTGATCAAATCGTTGACCTTGGTTCAGGTGGTGGTGGTGGCTTGATCTGGTTGAATGAGGAATTAAAGAAAAGCAATCTTGACATAAAAATTCTATTGACCGATTATTATCCAAATATACCAGCCTTTGAACACACCAAAAATTTATCGCTAAACATTGATTTCATTGAAACATCGGTAGATGCAAGAGATGTTCCAGAAGAACTAGAAGGCCTAAGAACCCTGTTTTATCTTTTCACCATTTCAGACCGGACGACGCAAAAAAAATATTGCAAAATGCTGTGGATACGGGTAGATCGATTGTAATTTTTGAAGCACAGGAAAGAACTTTTTACAGTTTATTTGCTATGCTTTTTTCGCCGATAACAGTACTATTGACAACACCTTTTATCAGACCATTTAAGATTGGAAGAATTATTTTCACATACCTAATTCCGCTTGTTCCGTTATTTGTCTTATGGGATGGGTTTGTTTCATCACTAAGGGTTTGTTACAAAACAACCTATACATTTTGACTTGTTCTTTTGTCTTTATTTGTCGTTAAAAAATATAACCGTAACTAAGGCTATGCTTAGACCTGCCGGCGAGGCAGGTTTTTTGTCTAAAATAAAAACAAAATTTCCCTGCCTGCCGGCAGGCAGGTGCGTCAACTCTGTACACTTTATTTTGCAACAAGCCCTAAGAACATATTCGGTCAAAGAAATGAACGAACTTGTAAGTGATCTGAAGAACAATGAAAGCCATGATTGGAATATTGGCCAAATAAAATCTGGTCTAGGGGTACTGCTCTATTTAATCGGGACAAGGAACTCATTTTGAGTTTTTCTTTCTGGCCGGCCGGGCAGGTTTTGTCGTTTTTCAGTACCGCAACTATACTTCGACAAGCTCAGCACAAGTGCTATGCTACAAAAAAATGACTTCATTAGAGCACAACCTGCCCGCCGGGCGGGGCTCGGTTCCAAACAAAAGACCAAGACGAGTTCAAGGAGTAATAATTCGGGCAAGTAACAAGGTTCCTAGTAAATTTGTTTACGCCTTCCTAGGCAAAAACACCTCGGCCATCATACAACGTGCGCTGCCACCACCACAGGTTTCAATGGCATCTAACGGGCTATGTACAATTTCACACTGTTTTTCAATACTTTTGATCTGGGCCGTGGTCAGGCTTCGATAGGCCTGTGAACCCATCACCATCAAACGTTTGTCGGCCGCACCCAAAACCTGTAGCATATTGCCGGCAAAATGGTGCATCTGCGCTTCGGTTATCGAAACAATCTCTTTATTGGTCATTTCTAAGTGATCCACCACATTTTTTCGTTCTTTTTTATCGTCGATAGAATCTAAACAAATGACCGCCAAATCTTCTGCCATGCACATCATGACATTGGTATGGTAAATAGGCATTCGTTTACCATCAACTGTTTGGTAGGCGTTGAAAATCACGGGGAAATAGTCGAAGTCCTCACAGAACTCAATGAACAGTTCTTCGTCAGCCCTATCGGATAGTACGCAATAAGCCTTCTTATATACACGATCCATCAATATACTGCCAGTGCCTTCTAAAAATACCCCCTCACTCTCAGCTGCTGTGTAATCAATAATTTGCTTAATGGTAAAACCCTGCTCTTCCAGAAGGTCTAAAATATCATCTCTGCGCTCTTTTCTTCTGTTTTCGGCAAACATGGGATAAATACCTACCGTACCATCGGCATGAAATGAGATCCAGTTGTTAGGGAAAATGCTATCAGGGGTATCGGGTTCTTTGGTATCGTCAATGACGATTACATCAACGCCCTTTTCTCTCAATACACTCACAAAACCATCGAACTCCTGCTGGGCCCTTTCATTGATCGTCTGGTCATTCAACCCCAGCTTTTCTTGAAAATAGTTGTTTACCGCCGTCTGTTCGTTCATGCGAAAACCAACAGGGCGAATCATAAGTATTGTATTGGTAACCTGCATACTACTATTTTTGGTTCTACCACGAACCGGCAGGTTTAGTGGTAGAATTTATATCAGTTCAAAATGAATTAATGTTATAATGCTTTAATGATAGAATATAGTAGCCGTATTCACTTGTATATCAATTTACCTGCCTACGGCAGACGGGCCTGCCACGCCAGAGGCGTGGTTACATATTTTTATCATTCAATCGTTACTATTCAGCCAAAATCTATAAAACAACTGAAACCCTTATATTTATTGAGTTCTTATTTTTTTTTGGTTCTACCACTAATTTAGTGGAAGATTCAGATCAGTTTAAAATGAATGAATGTTAAAAATGCTTTAATTAGAGAATAGAACAGCTATAATTATTTACATACCAACACATTACATGTTTTTTTATTCAATCATTGATTCATTATATCATTTTCATGTTGTTTTTTAAGATTATTTATAACTAAAAATAGAATCTTACCCACACAAATAGTGGTAGAACCTTTTTTTTTAAAAAACTAATTTTAAACAGGATGTATTTGTCGTTGAATTTATAAACTATTGCCTTTATTGGCTAATTTTCCCATCAATTCATTAAATCAGCTTAATTACCTTCAATCATTCATCCATTACATCATTTTCATGTTGTTTTTAGAATAATCGAACCAAAAAATATAATCTTACCCACACAACCTGCCTGCAGGCAGGATAGTGGTGTAGGTCCTTCTTTATTATGCTCTTATCAAGGGTAAGGTACTACAGCGTAGCAAGCCCTCTTGTTTGGCGATTTCGGCATAGGGTATTTCCTCTACCGTAAAGCTCTGGTTTCTAAGCCAAATGTTCAATCTTGTAAAATTACGTTCAGAGACCACAACATCTGGTGATATGGAAAAGACGTTGCTGAACATACAGTACATTTCATCTGCTGTTATCTCAAAAATGTTTTCCCTGCCAAAAAAATCGACCAGCCATTGGTATTCTTCCTCCACTAGAAATCCGTTTTCATGAAGTATGGCCTTTCCGTTTCCAAGGGGTTGAAAGCAACAATCTAAATGCAGTGCGTTCTCCTTGGCATTGGTGTTGTTCTTTCTAAGTTCGAACGACTTTATTGTTTTGTGCGGAAACTGTTCGGTAATATATTTCACAGCAGCGGTATTGGTTCGAGCCGTAATGAGATCGGGATAGTCTTGCCCACTGTAAGTGCCTATAAAAACATAACCGTTCCACGGCATAACGTCGCCCCCCTCAATATGTACTTCTTCTGGCGGATGCAAAATACAGTCTTTATCAATCCGATCCAGCACATGTAAAATAGCCTCGATCTCTTGTTCTCTATCGGGCAGTATATTCGCCAATATGAGCTTGTTCTCGATAACGAAAGCGATATCCCTTGAAAAAATCTGGTTGCAATCTTTCAACACTTCCGGTCTAAACACTTTTACACCGTACTTTTCGAACACCTTTGAAAAGGCCGCCATTTCAGAAACCATATCTTCTTCATTGGGGTAGGTACCTGCCAAAATATGCTCTAAAGACTTGGGGTCATATACCTTGTCAACTGTTGGCACGGGACCACAGCTTTTTGCGGTACCAAGAACTACCGCTTTTAGAGGTGAGATCTCATCATTAATATTCAGATGCAGCATTGTCAAATTTTGGTAAAGATAGAATTTGTTATTGGGCTAAAAAAAAATGCCCCTTCAAAAACCGAAGGGGCATTTTCCATTCTTTTACGCCCGACTATCTCTTTTCAATATCAACAAACGGCCTAAGATTTTCACCGATATAAATTTGTCTAGGGCGGCCTATGGGTTCTTTTCGTTGCCTCATTTCCCTCCATTGGGCAATCCAACCGGGCAAGCGGCCCAGAGCGAACATTACCGTAAACATTTCTGTTGGTATGCCCAACGCCCTATAAATGATGCCTGAATAAAAATCAACGTTGGGGTATAGTTTTCTATCTATAAAATACTGGTCTTCCAAAGCCTCCTTTTCAAGGCCCTTGGCAACCTCTAAAATCGGATCATCAACACCTAGATCATGCAATACCTCATCAGCTGCTTTCTTTATGATCTTTGCCCTTGGATCGAAGTTTTTATAAACACGGTGGCCAAAACCCATCAATCGAAACGGATCGTTTTTATCTTTGGCCTTTGCCATATATTTCTTGGTATCGCCACCATCGGCAACGATAGCTTCCAGCATTTCCAAAACCGCTTGGTTGGCACCACCGTGCAAAGGACCCCAAAGTGCCGAGACCCCAGCAGAGATCGAAGCGAACAGACCGGCATGCGAAGACCCAACGATCCGAACGGTGGAAGTAGAGCAGTTTTGTTCGTGATCGGCATGAAGAATCAAGAGGTTGTCTAGCGCATCCACTACAACCTTGTTCTTTTGGTATTCTCGATGTGGCCTTTTGAACATCATTTTATGTATGTTCTCCACATAGCCCAGTCTACCATCACTATAGTTCAGGGGCATCCCCTGTCTCTTGCTCAAGGCCCAAACCACCAAAATCGGGAATTTAGCCAAAATACGTACGACCGCTGAATACATTTCTTCTTCAGAATCAATATCAACGGGGATGGGATTAAATGCGATCAACGCACTGGTCAATGAGGAAAGTACGCCCATAGGGTGAGCCGATTTCGGAAAACCGTCCAGAATATTCTTCATCTCTTCGTCAACATACGATTCTTCACGAATATCATTATTAAACTTTTGCAGTTCCTTTTTACTGGGAAGCTCTCCAAAAATCAGCAAATAGGCCACTTCAAGAAAATCTGCTTTTTCTGCCAGTTCTTCGATCGAATACCCACGGTATCTTAATATTCCCTTCTCACCATCTAAAAATGTAATCGCACTTTCACATGAACCTGTATTTTTGTACCCGGGGTCAATGGTAATCAATCCCCCCGTAACTGCACGTAAGGTTTTTATATCTATCGCATGCTCATTTTCAGAGCCCTCGACTACGGGAAACTCGTACTTCTGTCCCTTGTATTCCAATATGGCCTTATCTGACATTTGTGTGTATGGTTATGATAATTAATGTACTGGTAAATTTAAGAAAAAGAATGCAGGTAACCATTCGTATTTCGCTTTTTAAAGCAAGAACCCATTGATTTTTTTATGCCATATCTGTCTATATCCCAACCTTAGTATCTGTGAAGAAATAACTGATACATTTCGGCTTGCTATTCTGCCCTTTTTCTTCGCCAAAATTTTTAACCGTAGCTATGGCTATGCTTGAAAATTTTAACTTTAAAAAAGAACATAATACCCACCCCGATTCTGTACCATTTATTTCTTTACAGATACTTAGTCCATAAAGAAAAAGCCTTTCCGCATCAGAAAGGCTTTTAAACGAATTTCACTATTTTTATTAGTTGATCTTAAACGCTTTTTCTTGCGGATAATAGGCCGTATCACCCAGTTCCTCTTCTATTCTAAGTAACTGGTTGTACTTTGCCATTCGATCTGATCGTGAGGCCGAACCTGTTTTTATCTGGCCTGTGCTCAATGCCACTGCAAGGTCTGCTATGGTGTTGTCTTCAGTCTCGCCTGAACGATGCGACATCACCGAGGTATAACCCGCATTTTTGGCCATGTCGACAGCAGCAATCGTTTCGGTCAATGTGCCGATCTGATTTACTTTGATCAATATGGAGTTTGCTATACCGTTCTTTATCCCCTTTGACAGGCGCTCTACATTTGTTACAAACAGATCGTCGCCCACAAGTTGCACCTTATCCCCTACCTTTTCGGTCAACGATTTCCATCCGTCCCAGTCATTCTCGTCCATTCCGTCCTCAATAGAAATGATCGGGTACTTTGCTGCCAGATCTGCTAGGTACTGTGCTTGTTCTTCCGAACTTCTGATAGCTCCTTTATCGCCTTCAAATTTGGTGTAATCGTATTTCCCATCCACATAAAACTCGGCGGCCGCACAATCTAAAGCGATCATGACATCATCACCTAATTTATAACCTGCCTTACTTACCGCTATATCTATGGTTTCCAAGGCATCTTCGGTACCGTCCAAAGTTGGTGCAAACCCACCTTCGTCACCTACTGCCGTGCTCAACCCCCTATCGTGCAATACCTTCTTTAGGTTGTAGAATATCTCAGTACCCATTTGCATGGCGTGTGAAAAACTCTTTGCTTTCACTGGTATTACCATAAATTCTTGAAATGCGATGGGCGCATCTGAATGTGAGCCCCCGTTTATGATGTTCATCATAGGTACGGGCAAGGTATTGGCATTGGCCCCACCAACATACTTGAACAACGACAAGCCCTTTTCGTTGGCTGCCGCTTTTGCAACTGCCAAAGAAACCCCCAAAATGGCATTGGCTCCCAATTTTGATTTGTTTGGCGTACCATCTAGATCGATCATAGCTTGGTCAATTGATTTTTGTTCAAAAATCGACATGCCCAAAACCTTTTCGGAAATGGCCGTATTCACATTGTTCACGGCCTTGCTAACCCCTTTACCCATAAAGGCATCACCGCCATCACGTAATTCAACTGCCTCGTGCTCTCCCGTAGAAGCGCCCGAAGGAACCGCTGCCCTACCCATTACTCCATTCTCGGTCGTTACATCGACTTCTACGGTTGGGTTTCCCCTTGAATCTAAAATTTGACGTGCGTGTACACTGCGTATGTTACTCATTTGAAAATTTGTTTATTGATCCATTTTTAAGCCCACAAATGTACGAAAGCATGCCTACACAGCTGCGATAAAACCAAGTCAATGCTAAGAAATAACGATTTGTTAATTTGGCACCGTATTATTTACGGATTTATGAATTAACTCAAAAAATTGGTCAAAAAGATATTCGGCATCATGGGGGCCCGGGCTCGCTTCGGGATGGTACTGAACCGAGAAAACATCCTTGTCTTTCATTCGAATTCCCGCAACGGTATTGTCGTTCAGATGTACGTGGGTAATCTCTATGTTGGTATGTGCCTCTGTTTCTTCCCTGTTGATTGCAAAACCGTGGTTTTGAGAGGTTATTTCACCCTTTCCAGTGCTAAGGTTCATGACCGGATGGTTGATGCCCCTATGCCCGTTGTGCATTTTATAAGTTGATACCCCATTGGCCAAAGCAATAATCTGATGCCCGAGGCAAATGCCAAAAAGCGGAACATCGGCTGCAATGATATCTTTTGCCGTTTCAATTGCCTGTGTCAAAGGTTCGGGATCACCGGGACCATTTGAAATAAAATAGGCATCAGGACTCCAAGCTTTCATTTCTTCAAAAGTAGTATCAAAGGGAAATACCTTTATGTAAGCATCCCTTTTTGAAAAATTTCTGAGGATGTTCTTTTTAACCCCAATATCCAACACGGCAATTTTATGGGTGGCACTTTCATCACCAAAATAGTAGGGCTCTTTTGTTGAAACCTTTGAAGCCAGTTCCAAACCTTCCATACTTGGGTAATTGGCAAGTTCTTTTTTTAATTCTGGAATAGTATCCACCTCAGTGGAAATGACGGCGTTCATGGCTCCGTTGTCTCTTATATAGCTTACCAAAGCACGGGTATCAACATCAGAAATAGCGAAGAGACCACTCTTGTCCAAAAACTCTTTCAAGCTCAAATCTGCACTTGGCCTTGAATAATCATAACTGAAGTTTTTACAGATCAGCCCTGCTATTTTTACCGAACCGGATTCCACTTCTTTTTCATTGGTCCCATAATTGCCAATATGGGCATTTGTCGTGACCATTAATTGACCGAAATAAGAGGGGTCTGTAAATATCTCTTGATAACCGGTCGTGCCCGTGTTGAAACAAACTTCACCATAGGCGGTTCCTTCATTGTCACCGACGAGTTTACCATGAAATATGGTTCCATCGGCCAATAATATAAACGCTTTTTTTCTAGATTGATACTTCATCTGGTATTACTTTATTTTTGATTTCCACTCCCAAAACTTCGAGAGGTTTAATAATTCGACGCTGGCCGAGCAGGCGGGGTGAGTTCCTGTTTAATGTCTCGCAGGCTCCCCCCAAGGTAGTTTACTTTACAAAGTAAACATAAAAAAAGGATAGACTATAAGCCTACCCTTTTACAGTTATTAAAAACTACTAATATTTTTACTCTTCTGAATCATCTGACTTTACTTCTGTATCTGTTTTAGATTCCTTTTTACCACTTACAGCAACTGGTGGCACTACAGCTTTTGAACCACCACCCCTTCTGCTCCTTCTCGTTGTCTTCTTCTTGGGTTTGTCGGCATTATAAATTTCATTGAAATCAACCAACTCTATCATCGCCATATCGGCATTATCACCCAAACGATTTCCTAATTTGATAATTCTTGTATAACCTCCTGGTCTGTCAGCCACTTTTTCAGAAACCTGACTAAACAATTCAGTAATGGCATATTTGTCACGAAGACTCTTGAAAACGATTCGTCTGTTATGTGTTCCTTTTTCTGTGGTCTGATTGTTCTCTGCCTTTGATTTAGTGATCAAAGGTTCAATAAACCGCTTCAATGCTTTCGCCTTGGCAACTGTAGTATTTATTCTCTTATGCTCAATTAGGGAACAGGCCATATTTGCCAACATTGCTTTTCTGTGGGCGGTCTTTCTACCTAAGTGATTGATTTTTTTACCGTGTCTCATTACTTTGTTCTATTTTCTTCCTTGTTCGGGACTCTCCCTTTCAACAGAAGCAATACCAATTAATTTGTGCTGGTATTGGTTAATCTTTATCTAATTTATACTTTGACAGGTCCATTCCAAAATTCAAACCCTTGTAAATAACAAGTTCTTCCAATTCGGTCAACGATTTTTTACCGAAGTTTCTAAACTTCATCAAATCGTTTTTATTGAAGGAAACCAATTCTCCCAATGTATCGACCTCGGCAGCCTTCAAACAGTTCAAAGCCCTCACCGAAAGATCCATATCAACCAATTTGGTTTTTAATAATTGTCTCATGTGAAGTGATTCTTCATCATAAGTTTCGGTTTGTGCAATTTCATCGGCTTCTAATACTATGCGCTCATCAGAGAACAACATGAAGTGATGTATCAACACTTTAGCGCCTTCGGTCAATGCATTTTTTGGTGTAATAGAACCATCGGTAACTATTTCAAAAACCAATTTTTCATAATCGGTCTTTTGCTCTACACGAAAGTTTTCGATACTGTATTTTACATTTTTTATAGGGGTAAAGATAGAATCGATCGCAATACTGCCCAATGGTAGGCCCGACTTCTTGTTTTCATCAGCTGGAACGTAACCTCTTCCCTTATCGATGACGAACTCCATATTGATGCTGACCTTCGATTCCATATTACAAATCACCAAATCAGGGTTCAGCACTTGATACCCCGAGATGAATTTTTGAAAATCGCCTGCCGTCAATTGACTTTTACCACTCAGAGAAACAGCTACTGTTTCAGCCTCGGATTCGTCAATCTGTTTTTTAAAACGAACTTGTTTCAGGTTGAGGATGATTTCAGTCACATCTTCAACAACGCCTTTTATTACAGAGAACTCATGCTCTACCTTATCAATTCTGATAGATGTGATAGCATAACCTTCTAATGCTGAAAGTAATACTCGTCTTAGTGCGTTCCCAACAGTTAATCCATAACCTGGTTCTAAAGGGCGAAATTCAAATTTCCCTTCAAAATCAGAGGAATCGATCATTATTACTTTATCGGGTTTCTGAAAATTAAATAATGCCATATGATCGTTGTTGTTTATTTAGAGTATAACTCGACTATTAATTGTTCTTTGATATTTTCTGGAATCTGCATTCTCTCAGGAATGGAAACGTATGATCCCTCACTTTTTTCGTTGTTCCAGGTAATCCACTCGTACACCCTACTATTTGCAGAAAGTGAATCTTGAATGGTTTGCAATGATTTTGATTTCTCACGAACCCCAACAATATCACCAGGTTTCAATGAATAAGATGGTATGTTCACCAATTCACCATTGACGGTTATATGCCTGTGCGAAACCAATTGTCTTGCGCCGCTTCTTGTTGGAGAAACACCCATTCGATACACGACGTTATCTAAACGTGATTCACACAACTGTAGCAACACCTCACCGGTAACTCCTTTGCTTCTATTTGCCTTGGCGAACAGGTTTCTAAATTGCTTTTCTAAAATACCGTAAGTGTATTTTGCTTTTTGCTTCTCCATCAACTGAACTGAATATTCAGATTTCTTTCCACGGCGTCTTGCGTTTCCATGTTGTCCTGGTGGGTAATTTTTTTTCTCAAAAGACTTATCGTCTCCGAAAATCGCTTCTCCGAACTTTCGGGCGATTTTACTTTTTGGTCCTGTGTATCTTGCCATTTTCCTTTTGTTTGAAGTGTGATTATGAATTAAGGCTTCTCCTTCGATAATCGTAAACTACACTTCTGTGAAATTATAATTAGTGAATGATTTAAACTCTTCTTCTTTTTGGTGGTCTACAACCATTGTGTGGCATTGGGGTCACATCAATGATCTCGGTAACCTCAATACCCGAATTGTGTATTGCCCGTATAGCCGACTCTCTACCGTTGCCTGGCCCTTTAACGTATACCTTAACCTTTCTAAGACCAGCTTCATGAGCCGTTTTACAACACTCTTCCGCAGCTATTTGAGCAGCATAGGGTGTGTTCTTCTTAGAACCCCTAAAACCCATTTTACCCGCTGAAGACCAAGAGATAACATCTCCCTTTTTGTTGGTCAACGAAATAATGATGTTATTGAAAGATGCCTTTATGTGCGCTTCGCCAACGGCTTCTATAATAACCTTGCGTTTTTTTCCTGCTTTCGTACTTGCCTTTGCCATATTCTGTTCGTATTGAGTAATTTGTAATTTGTAGTAGTACAGACAGTCGGTTTACATATTCGACCCATTTGATACCATTACTACGTACTGCGTACTATATTACTTCGTTGCCTTTTTCTTATTGGCAACTGTTTTTCTTTTTCCTTTTCTTGTTCTCGAGTTGTTCTTGGTGCGTTGCCCTCTCAAAGGCAAACCTGATCTATGGCGAATACCTCGGTAACAACCAATATCCATCAAACGCTTTATATTCAATTGAGTCTCTGAACGCAATTCACCTTCAATGGTGTAAGACGAAGCAACTTCACGAATACGACCGATTTCATCATCGTTCCAATCTGATACTTTTGTGTCTTCACTAACTTTGGCCGTTGCCAATATTTCTTTTGACCGGCTACTACCGATTCCAAAAATATAGGTTAGGGCGATGACTCCTCTTTTCTGTTTTGGTATATCAATACCTGCGATTCTTGCCATAATTAACCTTGTCTTTGTTTAAATCTAGGATTCTTTTTGTTGATTACGTACAACGTACCCTTTCTGCGAACAATTTTGCAGTCGGCACTTCTCTTTTTTATTGATGCTCTTACTTTCATCTTTCTAATTTCTTAATATCTATAAGTAATTCTTGCTTTTGTCAAATCGTACGGACTCATTTCTAATTTCACCTTATCGCCCGGAAGCAACTTGATGTAATGCATACGCATCTTACCAGAAATGTGTGCGGTCACTACATGACCGTTCTCCAGCTCGACCCGAAACATTGCATTTGACAACGCTTCTATTATGGATCCATCTTGCTCTATTGCTGCCTGTTTAGCCATTTATTTTAGTCTTTCAGTTTCTAGTCTGTAGTCGTTAGTGTTCTCAATAATTTCAATCTTGTTTACCTCTCGCAATTTCCTACCGTCTAAAGTCTAGTGTAATGATTTCTTATTTTATGCTACTTTTCTGTTTTTTCCTGTTTTCATCAATCCGTCATAATGCCTGTTCAACAAATATGAATTCACCTGCTGAACTGTGTCGATTGCAACGCCCACCATAATCAGAAGTGAGGTGCCACCATAGAACATTGCCCATCCTGCCTGTACATCCATCAACTTAACTACAACTGCTGGTAAAACTGCCAATAAGGCCAAAAAAACTGACCCTGGCAACGTTATCAACGACATTACCTTGTCTAAAAAATCACCTGTTTCTTTACCCGGTCTGATTCCTGGTATAAAACCGCCACTTCTTTTCAAATCATCAGCCATCTTATTAGTGGGTACTGTAATTGCTGTATAGAAGTAAGTGAAAATGATAATCAAGAAAGCAAATAATAAATTATAGGCCCAACCGAATATATCAGCAAAATTCACTTGCATCCATTGTCCAAATGCGGTATCATCAAAAGCGTTACCAATTAGCCCAGGTACAAACATAATTGCTTGGGCAAAGATGATTGGCATAACACCTGATGCATTTAATTTTAAGGGAATGTACTGTCGCGATCCCATGATATTTTTTTCGTATCCACCAGAGGCTGTTCTTCTTGCGTACTGTACGGGTATTTGACGTGTTGCCATCACCAATAGAATACAAGCCAATATAACCAAGAACCAAATAATAACCTCGACCAATATCAGCATAGGACCACCGTTTCCGTCCATTCTTGAAACTGCTTCTTGTACAAAAGACTGGGGCAATGTGGCGATAATACCAATCATTATCAATAATGAAATACCATTACCGATACCTTTATCTGTGATTTTCTCTCCCAACCACATGGCAAATACACAACCGGTTACCAGAATAATCACGGCGGGTATCATAAAATCTAATCCCTTACCCAAAATAAAAGCACTGTCAGGTACACCGAAAGCCTCTAACCCATACAGGTATGTTGGTGCTTGAACAATACAAATACCTATGGTCAACCATCTTGTTATCTGGTTTATGGTCTTTCTACCACTTTCGCCCTCTTTCTGTAATTTTTGAAGATACGGTATAGCAATACCCATTAACTGTACTACAATCGATGCTGAAATATAGGGCATGATACCCAATGCAAAAATAGAAGCATTGGCAAACGCCCCACCTGTAAATGCATTTAACAGGCTAAAAATACCTTGTTCAGTACCTGATGACAATTCTGATAATTGCGTCGAATCAATACCAGGAAGAACTATTTGGCATCCAAAACGGTATACCAAAAGAAGACCAAGGGTAATCAATATTCGATTTCTCAGTTCTTCAATTTTCCAAATATTGGATAGCGTCTCGAAAAAATTCTTCATAGTATTCTTTAGCTTACAAATTTATAGCCTCACCGCCCGCAGCCTCAATGGCCGCTTTTGCCGTGCCTGTAAATTTATGTACTGAAATTTTAAGGGATGCCTTTAACTCACCACCTCCCAATATTTTCACCAAATCGTTCTTACGTGCCAAACGGTGTTCTATCAGATTTTCAAAAGTAACTGTATCCTTGATTTTCTTTGCATCTACCAACTCTTGGAGTTTGCCAAGGCTAATACCCTGGTACTCCTTACGGTTAATGTTCGTAAAACCGAATTTGGGCACACGTCTCTGTAAGGGCATTTGACCTCCTTCAAAACCAATTTTCTTTGAATACCCAGATCTTGATTTTGCTCCTTTATGCCCTCTTGTGGCGGTACCGCCCTTTCCTGAGCCTTGACCCCTACCTACTCTTTTACCGTCTCTGTTAACAGCGCCTTCAGCTGGTTTTAAATTACTTAAATTCATTACCCTTTCGTATTAAGCTTCCGTAGAAACTAAGTGTTTAACTTTATTTATCATTCCCAAAATACTGGGTGTGTCTTCATGTTCAACAACCTGACCAATTTTTTTCAAACCCAGAGCTTCAAGGGTTCTTTTTTGGATCTGTGGTCTTTTGATACCACTCTTAACTTGCTTTACTTTAATCTTTGCCATAATTGTTCAGTCGTTAGTAATTAGTCGTTAGTAATTAGTCGTTTAGTAGGATTCTGCAACCTAAAATCAACTACTAAATACTTAGTACTTCATACTATTTATTTTATCCTTTAAAAACCTTATCTAAAGAGACTCCTCTTTGTTTTGCAACCGTACCAGCACTTCTAAGTTGTAAAAGTGCATCAAAAGTTGCCTTTACCACATTATGTGGGTTTGATGAACCTTGCGATTTAGATAATACATCATGTACACCAACTGCTTCTAAAACCGCTCTTACGGCTCCACCTGCAATAACCCCTGTACCATGTGATGCTGGTTGAATATAAACCCGTGCGCCGCCATATTTTCCTTTTTGCTCGTGCGGCAGGGTAACCTTATCTAAAGGAATACGTATCAGGTTCTTTTTCGCATCTTCAATCGCCTTTGCAATTGCAGTGGCAACTTCTTTTGATTTACCCAAACCGTGCCCAACAACACCTTTCTCATCACCTACAATGACAATGGCTGAAAAGCCAAATGCCCGGCCACCCTTGGTTACTTTGGTAACTCTTTGGATACCGACCAATCTATCCTTTAAATCTAAACCTGCCGGTTTTACGGTTTCTACGTTCTTATATTTCTGGTACATGTTGTTTCTTTAAAATTTCAATCCTGCTTCCCTTGCTCCTTCCGCCAAAGCCTTAACGCGGCCGTGGTAGAGGTTACCTCCTCTATCGAAAGCTATTTGTGCTATGCCTGCTTTCTTTGACTTTTCAGCAATAGCCTTACCGACAAGTGCAGCAATTTCTGTTTTGTTTCCTTTTTCTGAAGCAAAACTTTTATCTCTCGAAGAAACAGACGCCAAGGTGGTTCCTGTTCTATCATCGATCAATTGCACGTAAATTTCTTTATTACTTCTGAATACCGACAATCTTGGCTTTGCCGCAGTTCCTATTGAAACCTTACGGATCCTTCTTCGTACTCTAAGTTTTCTTTGCGATTTTGATAATCTCATAACACTAATATTAAGCTGATTTACCGGCTTTTCTTCTCAATTCTTCACCAACGAATTTAATTCCTTTTCCTTTGTAAGGTTCTGGTTTACGGAAAGATCTAATCTTTGCCGCCACTTGCCCTACTAACTGCTTGTCAAATGACATTAGTTTTATTACCGGATTTTTTCCCTTTTCAGAAATGGTCTCTATTTTAACCTCAGACGCCAAATTCAAAACAATATTGTGCGAGAACCCTAATGCCAATTCTAATTTTTGGCCTTGGTTGCTGGCTCTATACCCAACCCCTACAAGTTCAAGTTCTTTGGTCCATCCTTTTGAAACCCCCTCTACCATATTCAAAACAAGAGATCTATACAGACCGTGTTTCGCTTTATGCTCTTTTGAATCAGAAGGTCGGGTCACCCATACTTGGCCGTCTTCAACCTTAATGGAGACTGCTGAAAAATCTTGGGTCAATTCACCCAGCTTACCTATTACTGTAACTAGATTTTCGCCTACCTCTACACTTACCCCTTCAGGAACAGCTATCGGATTATTTCCTATTCTAGACATTTTCTACTCTTTATCTTTTATTAATATACGTAGCACAATACCTCACCACCCACATTTTCGTTTTTTGCTTGCTTGCCCGTCATAACACCGTGTGATGTTGACACAATAGCAACGCCAAGACCATTCAAAACCCGTGGCAAATCACCTGATCCAGTATACTTTCGCAAACCTGGCTTACTGACACGCTGCAATTTTTTTATCACTGGATCTTTTGTGAACTTATCGTATTTCAAGGCGATTTTTATGGTACCCTGTACTTTGTCATCTTCAAACTTATAACTCAAAATATAGCCCTGATCGAACAATATCTTTGTTATCTCTTTCTTAACACCAGACGCAGGTATCTTTACCACCTTATGACCTGCCCTACTCGCATTTCGCACTCTTGTTAAGTAATCTGCAATAGTATCTGTAACCATTTCTTTTAATTATAAATTTTGAACCTAAAATCATGAATTGACCTCTTTCAATTCTGAATCCTGAATTCTACATTGAAAATCTTACCAACTGGCTTTTCTAACTCCGGGTATTAACCCTTGATTGGCCATTTCTCTGAATGTCACCCTTGATATACCAAATGTTCTCATATACCCTTTTGGTCTTCCCGTAATCTTACACCTATTGTGCATACGAACTGGAGAAGCATTTTTCGGCAGTTTCTGTAAGCCCTCATAATCACCGGCCGCTTTTAAGGCTTTTCTCTTTTCAGCATACTTAGCTACAGTTTTTGCCCTTTTTCGCTCACGGGCCTTCATTGATTCTTTAGCCATACTATTTCTTTTTAAAAGGTAATCCTAATTCAGTTAATAACGATTTCGCTTCTTTATCGGTTTCGGCAGAAGTTACGAAGGTAATATCCATACCGTTTATCCTGTTGATCTTATCTATATTTATCTCTGGGAAAATAATCTGTTCGGTAACTCCTAAACTGTAATTTCCCCTTCCATCAAAACCTGTGACCTTGATGCCCTGAAAGTCACGTACCCTTGGCAGTGCACTGGTCACCAACCGATCTAAAAACTCGTACATTCTTTCTCCACGTAGTGTGACTTTCGCCCCGATGGGCATGCCTTTACGCAACTTAAACGCCGCAACGTCTTTTTTCGACATTGTTGATATAGCCTTCTGACCGGTAATCATGGTCATTTCGTCTACAGCATGGTCAATCAGTTTTTTATCTGCAACAGCAGCACCGACACCCCTACTTACAACTATCTTTTTAAGTTTTGGAACCTGCATTACATTTTTGTAACCAAATTCTTCTTTAAGCGTATTTACAATACGCTCTTTATATTCTTTCTTTAATCTTGCAACGTAAGCCATAACTAAATTACTTCATTGGATTTTTTAGAAAACCGTACTCTTTTACCATCCCTCATTTCAAAACCAACCCGTGTGGCGTCACCTGACTTGGCATCGATCAACGACAAATTGGAAATATGAATCGGAGCTTCTTTCTTTACGATGCCCCCTTGTGGATTTTTAGCACTTGGTTTTTCATGTTTCGATACCATGTTGGCACCTTCAACAATCGCTTTGTTCTTATTCAAAATTACACGCACAACCTTGCCCTCTGTACCTTTATGGTCACCAGCAATAATACGTACGTTATCTCCTGTCTTAATTTTTAACTTTCTCATCTACTTCAAATTCAAGTTCAAGTTTCAAGTTCAAGTCCAAATTCAAACCTTCTTGCCATGGGCACGGTTCAAGTTCAAATTCCTGAAATCCCCATATCAAATCTTGTCTCTTGTTTCCCAATTCTTTTATCTATTGTCTATTGTCTATTCTCTCCTTTACCCTCCTTCTACAGTACCTCTGGAGCCAATGATACGATTTTCATGAATTGTTTATCACGGAGCTCTCGGGCAACAGGTCCGAAAACACGGGTACCCCTCATTTCACCAGTTGGGTTCAACAACACACAGGCATTGTCATCAAAGCGTATATAAGACCCATCTGGCCTTCTTACCTCTTTTTTTGTTCGCACCACAACAGCGGTTGAAACCTCGCCTTTTTTGATACCACCGTTAGGTGTCGCCTCTTTGACCGTTACGACAATTTTATCGCCTATAGAAGCATACCTTCTTTTTGTGCCACCAAGTACTCTGATGGTCAAAACTTCCTTTGCCCCGGTATTGTCTGCTACTTTTAACCTTGATTCTTGCTGTAACATAATTATTTAGCTCTTTCTAAAATTTCTACCAACCTCCAGCATTTGGTCTTGCTTAAGGGGCGGGTCTCCATAATCTTTACGGTATCACCTTCTTTGCAATCATTTTTTTCATCGTGCGCAACATACTTCTTCGTTTTCAAAACGAATTTTCCGTACATGGGGTGCTTTACTCTTTTCACCTCTGCAACAACAATGGATTTCTCCATTTTGTTACTGGTAACTACCCCAACTCTTTCTTTTCTTAAATTTCTTTTTTCTTCCATAAAGCAGAACCAATTATTGGTTTTCCCTATTAGTTAATTCAGTTGCCAATCTCGCAACCGTTCTTCTCACTTTTCTAATCTGAAGTGGGTTTTCCAACGGGGTAACGAAATGTGCCATTTTTAAATCGGCATGTTCTTTTTTAAGCTCGGCGAACTTTGTTTTAAGTCCTTCTATCGATAACTCTTTTATTTCCTTTTTTTTCATGCTTATCTCCAATTATTCACTAACGGTATAATCCCTAGCTACGATAAATTTTGTTTTCACCGGTAGTTTCTGAGCCGCTAAACGCAATGCTTCCTTGGCGACATCAATACCAACACCTGCAACTTCGAACATAATTCTTCCGGGCAGTACAACGGCGACAAAATACTCTGGCGCACCTTTACCTTTACCCATACGAACCTCTAATGGTTTTTTGGTAATGGGCTTGTCTGGAAAAATCTTGATCCACAGTTGCCCTTCCCTTTTCATATACCTAGTGGCCGCAATACGAGCTGCCTCTATTTGGCGCGATGTTATGAAACTGGTTTCTAAAGATTTCATACCGAACATACCGTTTGAAAGTAGGTGCCCTCTGCCTGATATACCTTTCATCCGGCCTTTTTGCATCTTGCGAAACTTGGTTCTCTTAGGTTGTAACATTTTCTACTTCTTTATAATTTTACTATCTACGACGTTGTTTTCTTCCGCCATCTCCACGCTTACCTTTACCTCCTTTATCACCTCCTCCTTTGGTCATGCCAACTAAAGGGGAAAGATCTCTCTTACCATAAACTTCGCCTTTCATAATCCATACTTTGATACCCAACTTACCATAAGTGGTCTGCGCTTCATGCAAGGCATAGTCAATATCGGCCCTAAATGTAGACAGCGGTATTCTACCATCTTTATAGGTTTCTGAACGTGCCATTTCAGCCCCGTTCAAACGACCTGAAATCTGAATTTTGATTCCTTCAGCATTCATACGCATGGCAGCGGCAATACCCATTTTAATTGCACGTCTAAACGAAATTCTACTTTCAATCTGACGGGCAATACTGGCAGCTACCAAATTGGCATCTACCTCAGGTCTTTTTATTTCGTAAATATTGATCTGAACTTCTTTGTCGGTAATCTTCTTAAGCTCTTCTTTAAGCTTATCAACTTCTTGACCACCCTTACCAATGATAATACCTGGTCTTGCTGTGGTAATGGTAACCGTAATCAATTTAAGTGTACGCTCAATAATCACCCTTGACACACTTGCCTTTACCAAACGCGCATGAATATACTTACGTATTTTACTATCTTCAGCTAGTTTATCTCCATAATCGTTTCCTCCGTACCAGTTTGATTCCCATCCTCTGATAATTCCCAAACGATTTCCTATCGGATTTGTTTTCTGTCCCATTCTACTAGCTTGCTATATTATTGTTAGACCCCAAAACCAATGTCACATGGTTTGAACGCTTTCTAATTCTATGTGCCCTACCCTGTGGGGCAGGTCGTAATCTTTTCAACATACTACCACTATCAACACGTATCTCTTTTATGATTAGATCCGCATCTTCCATATCACCCTCTTCATTTTTTGCTTGCCAATTGGCCAGAGCGGAAAGTAATAATTTCTCTAACCTGCGGGACGCTTCCTTTGGGTTAAATCTTAAAATAGCCAAAGCCTTTTCTACCTGCACCCCTCGAACCAAATCAGCTACCAAGCGCATTTTTCTTGGAGAAGTGGGACAATTATTCAACTTCGCGAAGGCTATATTCTTCTTCTCGGCCTTAAATCTTTCGGCCATCTGTTTTTTTCGAACTCCCATTGCTTACTTTTTACCTTTGTTCTTTGCTCCTGCATGACCCCTAAAAGATCTTGTCGGAGAAAATTCACCCAACTTATGCCCAACCATGTTCTCGGTAACGAATACCGGCACAAATTGTCTTCCGTTGTGGACCGCTATGGTCAACCCAACAAAATCAGGTGTTATCATTGATGCTCTTGACCATGTCTTTATCACTGACTTCTTTCCAGAAGTAGCGCTTTGTAGAATCTTCTTCTCCAAACTATAGTGAACGTAAGGTCCTTTTTTTAGTGAACGTGCCATTTTTATCTACTTTTTATTTCTTTCTACGTTCTAATATATACTTGTTCGTGCTCTTTGTTTTTGAACGGGTTCTAAACCCTTTCGCTGGTATACCGTTTCTTGATCTTGGATGGCCACCGGAAGCCTTTCCTTCTCCACCACCCATTGGGTGATCGACAGGGTTCATTGCCACTGGCCTTGTTCTTGGCCTTCTACCCAACCATCTGCTTCTACCTGCCTTACCAGACACCAACAATTGGTGGTCTGAATTTGATATCGCACCAATGGTCGCCAAACAACCTGAAAGAATCAATCTTGTTTCCCCAGACGGCATTTTAACGGTAACGAACTTACCGTCCTTCGCCATCAACTGGGCAAATGTACCTGCACTTCTTGCCATAACGGCTCCTTGTCCAGGTCGCAATTCAATACATGAAATAATCGTACCTAATGGAATATCAGTTAAAGGCATTGCATTACCAATCTCTGGGGCGGCCGTTTTACTAGACACTACCGTCTGACCTACTTGCAATCCGTTTTGTGCGATTATATATTTTTTCTCACCGTCGGCATACTCCAACAATGCAATAAAAGCCGTTCTGTTCGGGTCGTATTGAATCGATTTTACCGTAGCGGCAACATCTTGTTTATCTCTTTTGAAATCGATAACACGATACCTTCTTTTATGACCCCCACCCCTATGGCGCATGGTCATTTTTCCTTGGCTGTTTCTACCTCCGGACTTTTTTAACGGAGCGAGCAAGCTCTTCTCCGGCTTATCAGTAGTAATGGCGTCAAATCCGTTTACTACTCTAAAACGCTGTCCTGGAGTGACTGGTTTTAATTTTCTAACTGACATTCCTTGTCTTTATAGATTACTGTAAAAATCAATAATATCGCCTTCAACTACATCTACTATCGCTTTTTTGATAGCATTTGTCTTTCCATGCTGCACACCTGTTTTGGTAAACCGTGATTTTCTTGATGGACCATAATTCATGGTACGGACTTTCTTTACAGAAACTCCATACGTTTTTTCCACAGCTTCCTTAATCTGGATCTTGTTGGCCTTCGGGTCAACAAAGAAACCGTAACGGTTGTGCAACTCGCTATCTGCGGTCATTTTTTCCGTAATAATTGGCTTAATCAACACACTCATAGTTTTCCTACTTTATTTAGGTTCGCTTCAATTCCTTCTAACGAGCCTTCCAACAGCACAATATTGTTTGCATTCAATATTTTGTAAGTACTTAATTCTGAATTAGTTATGACCTCAGAGCGTTTCAAATTACGCGAAGACAAATATACGCTATTATTTGAACCGCCCAACACAAACAAAGATTTTTTGTTCTCCAAGCCCAAAGACTTTAAAACGTTCACAAAATCCTGCGTTTTTGGCGCCTCGAAATTGAAGTCCTCAACCACAATTATGGCCTTCTCTTTTGACTTGATGCTCAAAGCTGATTTACGTGCTAAACGCTTCAGGTTTTTATTCAATTTTTGCGTATAATCTTTAGGTCGGGGACCAAAAATTCGACCACCTCCCCTAAAAATAGGCGATTTGATACTGCCCGCACGTGCGGTACCTGTACCTTTTTGTTTCTTGATCTTTCTGGTACTACCCGCAATTTCGGCTCTTTCCTTTGATTTGTGGGTCCCTTGTCGTTGATGCGCCAAATATTGCTTCACATCTAAATAAACAGCGTGATTGTTCGGCTCTATTGCAAAAACAGCATCAGAAAGGTCTGCCTTTCTACCTGTTTCTTTTCCTTTGATATCTAAAACTGCTACCTTCATTACTTCTGAATAGTTACGTAAGCGTTCTTATGACCGGGCACACACCCTTTTACTACGATAAGGTTTTTCTCTGGTACTACTTTTAAAACTTTTAGGTTTTGAACCGTTACTCGTTCACCACCCATTCTACCTGCCATTTTCATTCCTTTGAAAACTCTGGCCGGGTATGATGCAGCACCAATAGAGCCTGGAGCCCTTAACCTGTTGTGCTGACCGTGGGTCGCCTGACCAACACCAGCAAAACCGTGCCTTTTGACAACACCTTGAAAACCTTTCCCTTTTGATGTTCCAGCGACATCAACAAACTCACCTTCTACAAAAACGTCGACACCAACGGTATCGCCCAATTTGTACTCTCCTTCAAAATCTTGGAACTCAACGACTTTTTTCTTGGGAGATGAACCTGCTTTTTTAAAGTGACCGGTCTCGGCCTTATTAGCACGTTTCTCTGCCTTGTCATCGAAACCAAGCTGAAGGGCATTGTACCCGTCGACCTCTTCGGTTCTGACTTGGGTAACCACGCATGGCCCTGCTTCTATAACGGTACATGGCATATTCTTGCCATTTTCGTCAAAGATGCTGGTCATACCTACTTTTTTTCCTATTAACCCAGACATTTGATTTTAGATTTTAGACCTGCCTGCCTTCCGGCAGGTTTTGGATCGTAGATTTCCAAAAGGAAAAATAAAACCCTTGATCTGTTTATAATTATAACTACTTACTTCAATACTTTTCAAAAAAAACAGGGCGTAAAATTCAACCCTGTTTGAATTTTTACCGTTTTTCCCTTGCACGCAGCTCAGGACATGTTTTTTCAATTCTAAATTCTGAATTTAGAATTCTGAATTAGACCTTAATCTCAACCTCAACACCACTCGGAAGCTCTAACTTCATAAGCGCATCAATGGTTTTTGACGAGGAGCTGTAAATATCCAAGAGTCTTTTATATGAACTCAGTTGAAATTGCTCTCTTGACTTTTTATTTACGTGCGGTGAACGCAAAACCGTAAATATTTTTTTGTGCGTTGGTAAAGGAATCGGACCTGTAACTACCGCTCCGGTCGATTTTACCGTCTTTACAATCTTCTCGGCAGACTTGTCTACCAAATTGTAATCGTAAGATTTTAGTTTTATTCTGATTTTCTGACTCATATTTTTTAAAGTTCAAGTTCAAGCCTGCCTGCCGTAAGCATGGTTCAAGTTCAGAGAAGGAAATCTTTGAATTTCTCGGTTCTTGATTCTTTTATTTATTTTCTCTTTTTTAAGCGGTTACGCCTTTGGCTGCTTTGATTACCTCTTCTGAAATATTGGATGGGGTTTCTGCATAATGTGAAAACTCCATTGTTGATGTAGCCCTACCCGAAGACAAGGTTCTCAACGAGGTAACATACCCAAACATTTCGGAAAGCGGAACTGTACCTTTAACTACTTTAGATCCAGCTCTATCACTCATGTCGCTGATTGTACCCCTTCTACGGTTGAGATCGCCAACAATATCGCCCATATTCAATTCCGGCGTAAGCACTTCTATCTTCATGATAGGCTCCATAATTACTGCACCTGCTGCTTTGGCTGCTGCCCTATAGCCTATTTTGGCGGCCAGCTCAAAGGAAAGTGAATCTGAATCTACTGCATGAAACGAACCGTCATTCAGTGTCACCTTCATTTTATCCATTTCATAACCGGCCAAAGGCCCGTTTTTCATTGCAGCTTGGAAACCTTTTTCTACAGAAGGGATAAATTCTTTGGGAATGCGCCCTCCTTTGATCTTATCTATAAACTGCAATCCCACTCCTTCAAAATCATCGTCCGCAGGACCCATTTCAAATACGATATCACCAAACTTGCCACGCCCACCAGATTGTTTTTTATAGGTTTCCCTATGCGAAGCTGTTTTGGTTAAAGCCTCTTTATACTCTACCTGTGGTTGACCTTGGTTGACCTCTACTTTAAACTCACGTCTTAAACGATCTACTATAATATCTAAGTGAAGCTCACCCATGCCAGAAATAATCGTCTGGCCCGAGGCTTCATCGGTCTTTACCTGAAAAGTAGGATCCTCTTCGGCCAATTTCGCCAAAGACATGCCCAACTTATCAACATCTGCCTTTGTTTTTGGCTCAACTGCAATACCAATTACGGGATCGGGAAAGTCCATTGATTCTAAAACAATCGGATACTTTTCCGCAGAAAGGGTATCTCCTGTTTTGATACTTTTAAAACCAACAGCTGCTCCAATATCACCAGCTTCAATATAATCGATTGCATTTTGCTTGTTGGCATGCATCTGGTAGATTCGTGAAATACGTTCTTTTTTACCCGAACGGTTGTTCAACACATAAGATCCAGCGTCTAAACGCCCAGAATATACACGAAAAAATGCTAAACGCCCTACAAAGGGGTCTGTCGCAATTTTAAAGGCCAATGCCGCAAATGGTTCGTTTATACCCGGCTTACGCAAAACCTCCTCTTCAGTATCAGGGTTTATACCAACAATTGCCTCTTTATCCAATGGCGAGGGCAGGTACCTACAAACCGCATCCAACAAAAACTGTACTCCTTTATTTTTAAAGGCAGAACCGCATATCATGGGTATAATGGCCATATCCATAACCGCAGCCCTTAATGCGTTATGCACCTCATCTTCAGTAATGGAATCTTCATCTTCAAAGAATTTCTCCATCAAGACCTCATCATACTCGGCAACGGCCTCAATAAGCTTTGCCCTATAATCCTTCACTTCAGCTTGCATTTCTGCAGGTATGTCAACGACGTCAAATGTGGATCCATAATTATCATCATGCCAAACAATGGCCCTGTTTCTTACCAAATCAACTATTCCCTTAAAATCATCTTCGTCACCAATGGGCAAAACAATGGGCACCGCATTGGAGCCCAACATTTCTTTCACTTGGCGGTTTACCATAAGAAAGTCAGAACCTTGACGATCCATCTTATTTACAAAACCAATTCTTGGCACCTTATAGTTGTCGGCCAGCCTCCAGTTCGTTTCGGACTGTGGCTCAACGCCATCAACCGCACTGAACAAGAAAACCAAACCATCAAGAACCCTAAGTGACCGATTTACCTCTACAGTAAAATCAACGTGGCCAGGGGTATCTATTATATTAAAGTGAAAATCTTTTGCATCATCGGTGGGCTCCCCATTTTCTGTTGGAAATTCCCAAGTACAGGTTGTGGCGGCCGAGGTAATGGTGATACCCCGTTCTTGCTCTTGCTCCATCCAGTCCATAGTTGCAGCACCATCATGCACCTCTCCTATCTTATAGCTTACCCCCGTGTAGAACAATATACGTTCGGTAGTTGTGGTCTTACCGGCATCAATATGCGCCGCAATACCTATATTTCTTGTGTATTTTAAATCTCTTGACATTATTGGTTAAAATCTAAAGTGAGAGAATG
The DNA here is from genome assembly GCA_024278565.1 of Bacteroidota bacterium. Lineage (GTDB taxonomy): Bacteria > Bacteroidota > Bacteroidia > Flavobacteriales > Flavobacteriaceae > Maribacter_C. The sequence continues at coordinate 744 of JAJRSY010000219.1, read as the reverse complement.
CCTTGTTTGCCTCTGCCATCTTGTGGGTGTCCGTTTTTTTCTTGACTGCCGCACCTTCTTCTTTCGAAGCTGCCAAAATTTCACCTGCCAATTTCTGTGCCATTCCCTTTTCATTTCGCTTTCTGGCAAAACTGATCAACCACTTCATGGCGGTTGATATCTTACGGTCCGGTCGAATCTGCATGGGAATCTGAAATGTAGCCCCACCCACTCTTCTACTTCTCACCTCAACATGTGGCATTACATTTGACAATGCATCTTTCCACAACTCTAAGGCTGTTTTTTCCTCGTCGGTCTTTTTCTCTTCTACAATATCAATTGCGCCATAGAATACACTAAATGCGACTGATTTCTTTCCGTCCCACATCATCATGTTCACAAAACGGGTCACCAACTGGTCGTCAAATCTTGGATCTGGCAACAACGGCCTTTTCTTTGCCTGCTTTTTTCTCATTACTTCTTCTTTTCAAAGTTTTTTGGTTGCTGGTTTTTAGGTTAGCACTTCTGTCGAAAATTAAAAAATCAATTAAACACTTTTCTGATTTGCCCTCATTCCCGTTTCTCCAAAGAAGAGAAAAGAAAATCGGAATGTTCAATTATTTTTTTTTGCACTTAAGACCTTGTTCCTCTAACCATTTTCATTTACTTCTTAGGGCGTTTTGCTCCGTATTTGGATCTTCGTTGGGTTCTACCTTCGACACCTGCGGTGTCTAAAGCGCCCCTTACGATATGATACCTTACTCC
>JAJRSY010000218.1 GCA_024278565.1 Bacteroidota bacterium | reverse complement strand
TTTCTACAAAGACGGATCTATAGCGAACAAACCCATTCTAATGACGGGCTTCAACCGTAGGTTCAGTAAATATGCCCGAGAAATCAACGAACATACCAAAGACAGGGTCAATCCGCTATATGTAAGTTATCGTATCAATGCGGGTTTCAAATCTTCAGATGATTCGATTCACGAACATGGTGGCAGAGTAGTTGGCGAGGTGTGCCATTTTATAGATTTGATTTCATATTTGGTAGGGTCCTCCATTTTATCGGTAAATGTAGAAAAATTGAGCCCTATGAACGACCAACTTCGAAAAGACGATAATGTGGCCATCGTCTTAAAATACAAAGACGGCTCGGTAGGTAACGTACAGTACTTTGCAGTGGGAAACAAAAGCTATCAAAAAGAAAATCTGGAAGTCCATTTTGATGGCAAGACCATTGTAATGGATGATTTTAAAAAATTGACGGGCTATGGGGTGAGCCCAAAGGAAATGGCCGGTAAAACTCCTGAAAAAGGTCAATATGAAGAATTGCTATATATGCACGAAGCCATAGCAAATGGCAAATGGGCCATAGATTTTGACGATATGGTACAGACCACCCAAGCGACCTTTCTTATACAGAACGATTAATAAAATTCGAGTCGAGTGAACATCAAGACTATTTTATCAAAGCCCTTGCCTGTCGTTTGGTATCGGTTGGTTCAGCTCGTTCGATTGAAATTCTACCATAAGACCAACTTCTGGCTCAAAATAGAGACCAAGATTTCACAAAAAATCAAGAGTTCAAAAGAATGCTGGAAACAAAAGAGCTTATTCTTCTCAGAGGAACACAACTTATACAAAGACCCTCAGCCAGAGGGCATTCAACAATATATAAAAAGCGGTGCTGACACCGTTTTAAAAGGGAATATTTCCATTTTTGACAACCCCTATCATTTTGAATATCCATTTCAATGGAACACTGATTGGCGATCAGGCCATGAATGGGAAAACAACTATTTTAAAACCTATTCTTTCTACGAGGAGAATAAGGTTATTGAATATGATGTGAAATTTCCATGGGAATTATCGCGATTGAGTTTCCTGATTCCCATTTCAAGGGCGTATTTGATGACTGGGGAAGCCAAGTATCTCGATTACATTCATAACGTACTAGCTGATTGGAAACAAAAGAACCCCATAGCACATTCGGTAAATTGGTACCCTATGGAAGTGTCGGTACGCAGCCTAAATCTCGTGCAATTACGAGAACTATTGCTGTTAGCACCGAGTAGTGAAAAAACCATTGACTTACTCAACGAAATTTTAATACTACACGGTATTTTTTTATGGAGAACCATAGAGTATACTGATGTTAGGGGAAATCACTACACGGCCAACCTAACGGCTTTATTGCTTTTGGGCACTAGTTTTAAAGAATTTTATAAAGAAGCGAAAAAGTGGCAAAACTATGCCCTATCCAAAATTGAAAATGAGTTTCACTTACAGTTTATCAGTGATGGCGTGAACTTTGAAAAATCTATTGCCTATCATCGCTTAGTGGTCGAGTTTTATTTGATATGCTTTTTGGTTATGCAACGTTTGAGTCTTGAAATACAGCCAAAAACCATGCAGACATTCGAAAACGCTTGTTTTTTTATAAAAGATTATACCAAGCCTAATTTTTCCTCCCCCATTATTGGCGACAATGACAGCGCTTCAGTATTTCAAAATGATGGTTTGCCATTGAACGACCATACCAATATAGTACAATTGACAAGTCTTTTTCTTGATGATCAAGACTTGAACAATACCATAAAAACATACTGCTCTTCCATAGAACTATTTGGTCTTGAAAGGGTGAAAGATTTGAAATATAATACTATAGATGGGGTTAAGGTTCTATCCTATCCCCTAGGAGGGTTTGCCATCGTTAAGGACCATAGCAATTATTTTATTACCGATGTTGGTGAAGTGGGTATGAACGGAAGAGGCGGTCACGGCCATAACGACCTGTTTGGCTTTGAACTTATGTTGAACGGCCACAATTTTATAGTCGATGCCGGATGTTATACCTATACGGGTGATTTAAAATTAAAGAACCAAATGAAAGCATCGGTCTATCATAATGTGCTGACCGTTGATGATAAAGAGATTGCCCCTCTAATCGGCAATTGGGGCATTGCCAATAGTGCGTTGCCCTATGAAGTAGTTGTTCAAGAAGAGCAAGATGAGATCAAAATTTCGGGCAAGCATGGGGGCTACCAACGCTTATCAGATGCTGTAGAGCATGAAAGAACCTTCCTCTTGAACAATACCGACTTCAAATTGTCATGTTTAGATACTATTTCATGTAAATCTAAGCATACGGTAAGTCGCCATTTGCATTTTTCTGAAAAAGTAGATTTAACGATTATCGGTGATACGGTGGTCGCTGTTCTAGGCAATGATCGATACTCGATTGTTTGCGATAAAGAGTCGCAACCTAGAATAGCCGAATACTACCTTAGTTATAATTATGGTCATAAAACAAGCGCAAAAAAGCTGATTTTTGAGACACAAATCACAGAGACGTGCAAACTGCATTTTGCAATAGAAAAATTAAGGGATAATGAATAAGATCAGTTTAGATGTTATAGTTAGCACCCTATTTGCCGTATTGGCGGTACTTTTTAATTTTTGGTTGATAAAAGAGGCCGAGTTTTATTTGTCGACCGCCCTTTTAGGAACCTTTATGTTAATCAGAAGATTGGCACCAACCTTTTCTAACCTGAGTCAATTGGGCTGTTCGCAGGCCTTGATTCGGTTTACGAGCCTGAACAAAGACGATGCCCCTAAAATAAAGACCTACTTCTTTATTTCGTTTGGCTTTTGGGCCATAGGGGCAGTTGTTTTATGGCTGTTCTACACTTTTTTTAGCGAGGCTATTGGGGCACTTTTATTACCCAACATTGAGAATCGAGATGATTATTTAGCATTGACCTTTGTGTATATTTCAATTTTACATTTGAGTTATCTTATTCTTCCCTATTTTCTTAATCTACGGCGTATTTTGCTTTATAATATGATCAATGTCCTGAATGCTAGCCTTATTCTACTTGCAGTTTTTTTGGTGATGGGCAAGGCCGAGAACCTGTTTGAAATATTACGAATCTCTTTGACCCTAATGGCGGTTTTTCAGTTGTTGTTGTTGGGGTATATTATTATCGGTTTACGGTTGTATAGACCTCCCACAAAAGAGCTGCTTATAAAAGAAGGTAGGTCTTTTTTCAAGTATGGCCTACCACGATCGGCCATGACCTTTTTAGAGCTGTTTATGTTAACGGTGGGATCCCTACTGGTAAAAGAAGACCATAAAATGGTGGGCTCGTTTTTAATAGCGATTACACTAGCAAGGGTTGTTCTTATAATTCTTCAGCCCATATCATTGTTGTCTTCTGTGATTGTTGGCCACAATAACGACACTGACAAACCTAAAAAAACCTTGAATTTGTTGTTTGGGGGTATTATCTATTCAAGTGTTTTCGTAATTATCATCATGTACAATTGGATCGATGTGCTGATCCGTTTTTGGTTGACCAACGAGACCATTATTGTAGATGTCGTCTACATATTTAAAATAGTGGTGTTTGGGCTGATTCCTTATTGTATTTTTCAGGGGTTGAAAGGGTTTATCGAAATCAGGTTTTTCAAACCTTTGAATTTATTTTCCATAGCTATGGCGACTTTGATTCACATCGTATTCTTTTTTATTCTAAAACAGTTTTATGATCCCTTGTTGGCATTGTCTATTTCGTTAATGATGGCATTTGTGATTATGGGAGCACTATCTTTCTATTGGTGCCGAAAAGATCTGAATTCTCATAATTATTTCAAATTCACATATCTTTTGGCCATTTCAATCGTTCTATTTATTGTAAACTACTACATAAACAGTTATTTGCTGAATATAATAGGTCTTATAGCCGCCGTATTGATTACGGGATTAGGCTTTTTGGTATTTTTGGTTTATGGCAAAAGTGAGTTTGTTAAAGACACCTTAGGCACTTTTAAGTTTAAATTTATAGATAGGTTGATTAAATAGCATTAAAATGAAAGGGAGCCTTTTAATACTGATTTTGTTTGTCATTTCTTGCTCAAAGGATAAGAACATTGTTAAAAACAATCCGTTAACTGCTATTATTTGGGAACCAGGTAGTGGAGATAATGGAGGATGTATTGGAATAATTGCATATAACGGGTATCCGGACTATGTTTGTTTAGATTGGGAGGGAGGGAGTGAATTTGCCGAAGAATTTGTGATATATCATTCCGAATCGGAAAATGGTGACTATTCTCAGATTGCACGAACCTCTGAAAAATCATATAAAGTCCTTGATTTAGAGTATGGGAAACCACACTTTTTTTATATAATTCCCAATAATTCTGAATTTGGGGATGGTCCAAAGTCAGAAATTTTTAAAACCTACCAATCTCAAAAATATAATTCAACAGAACTTTATCGACATGATGGGGATAGAATCATTGATTTTGATGTTCACTCTTCTAAACTATATCTTTTAACTAGTTCATTATCTACAAATAATACGGAGTTACGTATTATCGATATACAAAGTGGGGGTATTTTATTTGTTTTTGATGAGCCAATTGTTAGCACTTCGAATAAGATATTGGTAAGCCCAAATAAGGAGATTTACTTGTTTGATAGGAACGGAAATACAATATCGAAGTTTGATCAGGCAACTCGACTAGTAACTGCTGAAATGAATAGCGATGTCAAGATTGACAATATCGATATCGATAAAACAAACAACAAAATATATCTAACTAAGGAGAATTCTACAACAGTGGAAGTGTATACGACGGAACTTGATTTAGATTTTCAGTTTTCTGTAAGTCCAAATTTTCAAGAGACAAGAAATATGGTCATAGGTAATAATTCTAAAGTGTATATTATGATAATTGACGGTGTTGATGAATTTGGAGGAGATAAATATGTACTGGAGGTTTATTCAAAAGAGGGCGTGTTCTTAGATACCCATGAACTTAATGAGTGGGGCATTGATAAAATAAATGAAGTAGATAAGGAGGGAAATATATATTCTGTTGCAATAGGTTTGGGTTCTTCAACTTTTTTGTACAAATATAAGTTAGTAGACAACAAGGCTATCTTTGTTGCCAACTTAGGAACATTTGCTTTGGGGGATGATTTTTTCAAGCTCGACTTTGATGATAATGCTTACAGAGCCGAGTGGGTTGAAAAAATATTTTATAAGATATCCCCAGCTGAATAATTTTTCATCTTTGAAATTATATCCCATCGAATACTAAACAGTTTCATAAACACTACTATGAATGATGAGACCAGTAATTTACACGCAAAGATAAAATGGAACGAGAAGGCGGTAGGCTCACAGCGTTCCAATGCCCCAAAAGGCACTGAAGAATACTTTGAGGACATTAAAAAGTACCGATATGGCTATGAGACACCATTTTTGCCACGATTACTACTTCAGAATGTTCAAGACAAAGAAATACTGGAGATAGGGGTCGGGCATGGAATAGATGCTACTGAAATGGTAAAGAACGGAGGAAAATATACCGGACTTGATATTACCGAAAACCATATTGATTTGACCAAGAAAAATTTTGAGCTACAAGGTCTTCAATATGAGCGGATTATAACAGGAGATCTTCAGACAGTTAATCTAGAAAGAAAATTCAATGTTATCTATAGCTTTGGGGTACTTCATCACATCTCCCATGAAGAAGTATATCTCAAGAAACTTCGGGCGATATTAAAAGAAGACGGGGAACTACGAATAGCGGTTTACTCCAAACACAGTTTTTTTAATTATTACCTTAAATCCGCAAGCTACCAGAAAAACAAAAACATCTAAGTAAGAAATGGTTTTTTTGTTCTCTTTTCAGGTTTTACTTTGGATTTTTAGTCAAAAACGATTTTTTCTGTGGTCTTTGCGGTCATAGGGCATACTGCATTTTCAAGAATTCACCTTATCGGGATATTTGAAATGAAAAAACCACAATAATCTGAATGTCAGATGATTATATCGTTTCTCTTTTGCGCTGTGAGCAGACCTGTCCCATGTATGCTGCAATAGGGGCGTATTTTTAGATGAGCAGTTTCTCATAGGGTCGGTCGGTGTAGAGTTTTAAAAGCCACCTTCGCCCTTGATATACCCATTTTCCAGCAACAGCAACAAACCTAAAAACAAATCCTTTGATCCGCGTCGAGGGTGTTGTTTTT
>JAJRSY010000217.1 GCA_024278565.1 Bacteroidota bacterium | reverse complement strand
GCAGGCGAAGTGAGGAATCCCTTGAGAGTGTTGGCACTCCCTTTCACCTGTATTGAACTTCAAACAGGGGCTTTCTTGTCAATACTTCGGCAGGCTCAGTACAAGTACCGGCATCGGCCATCAATTCCAAAACGGTACCCGAACAAGCATACCTGCCTGTATCGGCAGGCAGGCGCAGGGATCCCCTGCCCTTCCGGCAGGCGGGCTCGTGCCTCGGAATGACAAGAGAGGGGCTGGATTCGAGTTACAGGTCGTAGGCTAATTTTTCTTTTTCGAACCAAAAAGTCCCCCTAGTATATCTTTTGCTTTTTCCTTTACCACATCTTCTTCGGTTTTGGGTACAGAGTCGATTTTGGTTTCAACGGAATCCTTTGCTTTGGGCTTACCACCCAAAATTCCGCCAAGAACATCTTTTACGGCATCATTGACCGGGTCTTCGTTTTTGGTCGAATTTTTTTCTGACTTATTCCCACCAAGAACATTACCAAGCAGATCCTTGGCTTTCTGCTTGCCTTGATTCATCATCTTTTGTTTTTGAATTTCGACCAACTTAGAGCCCAAGGCCTTGACACTGGTCGTCATATCAGTAGTTACTTCAGGGTTTGAGTAGTTACCCCCAATATTGGCGATTACAGGAATCGTAAGGTTTTCAAGTTCTTTTTCATCTATTTTAGCGATCAGGGCATTGATCTCACTACCCAAGTATTTTACTGGTACGTTCATAGATGCCTTGTAGTTCATTTTTTTATCGAACGTATGGCTTCCATCTATATTTATGGCAATATCCTTATATTTTATTGTGAATGGCTTTACGCTTACCACGCCGTTTTTGAAAGACAGTTTGGTTTTCAGATCATCTAAATTCAGCTGTTTAAGATCAATGAAATCAAGTTTTCCGGCCAAGGCGTTCAGTAAGGGTGCTGCTTCGGTATCGATATCCTTAGTCATTACCTTTGTGAACATATCTCCGCTAAGTGTCAATAGATCAGGTACCAAATCATCGGTCAATGTACCCGAAAGCACTATGTCTGAATTGAGCTGGCCTTTCAGTATTTGAGCAATGGGCGCAAGCGCTTTAAAAAGAGCCAAAGACTTGAAGGTTTCACCAATATGTAACTGATCCATACCCAACTTCATATTGAAAGTGGGTGTTTCGTTCTTTGTTGAAACTTCGCCATTGAAGGCCATTCTTCCATTGAAAATCGACGAGGTCATATTGGTCAGTACCGCCTTTTCGTCTTTAATACGAAGATTACCCTTCACGTCTTTCAAAACGAGGTCATCATACAACACTGTATTGGCCGCAACATTGATGTTGGCATCCAAAAAAGAAGGAATCTTTAATTTTTCTTCCGCACTCCCTGATCGGGACTTTGCTTTATTACCTTCCTTTGAAACATCTACATCTTCCTTTGGTGCTTCTACATCTTCTACCATAAAATCGCTCAAAGCGAAAGTATTTGATTTTAGATTGAAATCACCCGTTACCTTTTCATCATTGAACATATACCCTAACAGATTGTCAATGGTACCTGTAGCGTTGAAATCAGTCTTTCCCGTGGTGCCATTCAGCTCATTTAAGGTTACCGTTTTGGGGTTAAACGTCAAAGTTGTCGATTTCAGTTTAACAGCATTTGGTATTTCTTCCGAAGCATACTCAAAATCGGTAAGGCTCATTTCACCCAAAGTTCGGGTGTTTTCATATTGTTTTTTCTCGATCGATGCCATATCGAAAGCAGTTGTGATATCTGCATTCAAAATACCTTTCAGATCCATACCTGCAGGAACGGGGTAGGCTTTTTCGATATTCGCCAAATTCATCTTCCCGTCAATATGGGCTTCAACTTTGGTATTACCCATAAGTTCAGTGATTTTTGCAACCATATTAAACTTGTCTTGGTCAATCATAAAAGACAATTTTTCTATGTTGACAAATGTATCTTCTGAAATACCCGTGGTATTTTTTATGAGCACATCGATAAATACGTTACTGACCGATTTTGGCAGGTCTGGGTATTTGAACGAGGCATTGTCCGAATTGATCTTGATCTCAAATTTAGGAATATGGGTTTCATCAACCACACCTTTGAATTCACCTTGCAATACGAAATCACCCGTTGTCTTTACGTGCTCAATATTCTTTGAATAAGTCTCGGGGATCACCGCCAAAAAGTTCTTGAAATCAGAAGATGGTGTTTTAAAAGTGATATCGACCTCTTGATTTTCTTCGTTCAATTTTATAAACCCATCGAACACCAATGGCAATTGGTTGATGATCGCCTCATTCTTCAAAAACGTATATTTACTTTCCTTTAAATCAACTCCGATCAATGCGTTGAGTTTAATTTTGTTGGCGTTCAAGTAATTGCTGCTATCCATTTCCAACGAAACAAAAGCTTCGGTCTGTGTATCGAGTTCCGAAGTTTCCAAAGACAGATCACCCTTGCCCTGATGCTGTAGATCAGATAGTAGAAACACGATTCCACCAGCTTTATCAGTGTACGAAATGTTTGAATTTTTGATTTCGTAAGATTGTAGGTCCAACTGAAAGCCCGAAGAATCTTCGGTGGTCGTGGTTTCGGAACCCGAACCTTTACCAATATCGTAGTTGGCGCTCTCTTTTTCATCAACGATTATGTTGACCTTGGCACCATCAACCAAAAGGCTTTGAATAGCGATGGACCCGCTTTCATTCTTAAACAGCTCACTTATGCCCATTTTCAGTTCTACAAGTTCGGCCGTAAAAAGGGTATCACCCTCAAATGGCGCCTTGTTCACCAATGATATGTTTCTAAGGAAAACCTCGGCATTCGGAAAACTGCCTATAAGACTAAGGTTGGCCTCTGAGAAATCTAAACTGGCATTGACATTGTTGTTTACATTATTCTTAATGATATCTCCGATCTTGGCTTCGAGTATAAAAGGGGCAGCGATCAAAAGACCGATGACCAACACCAATACAATGCCAACTATTTTTAATATTTTTTTCTTCATTCTTTTTAAGACTTGTAGTTATGGGTGCCTCTAAGATTATAACTCTTTGGAAGAAGGAATATTTT
>JAJRSY010000216.1 GCA_024278565.1 Bacteroidota bacterium | reverse complement strand
CCGCTGATGCAAGATCGGCTGGTATGGGCGATATGGGTGTGGCAACCTCTACAGATGCCTTTTCACAACAATGGAATCCTGCGAAGTTCGCATTTGCTGAACGAAAAATGGGTATTGGGTTGAGTTATACACCCTATTTGGAAAGCATAATAACCGACATTGCACTTTTGAACGCCAGTTATTACAATAAAATCGATGACCAAAGCGCATTTGCGGTCGGCCTTCGATATTTCACCTTGGGTGAAATTGAGTTTAGACAATTTGCGAATGATCCAGGTACGTTGGCAAAACCAAATGAACTGGCCTTGGACGGTTCGTATTCTTTGAAATTGAACCGTACCTTTTCAATGGCCGTGACCGGTAGGTATATACGCTCAAACCTTAGATTGCCCCAAACCGGCGATGTTGATTCACAAGCTGCCAGCTCCTTCGCTGTTGATGTTTCTGGGTTCTATCGTTCCAGGGAAAAAGCATACCAAACTTTTGATGGCCGTTGGAGAGCAGGTTTCAACGTTTCCAATCTTGGTGGAAAGATACAGTACGATGAGGGGGGTCAAGAGAGCTTTTTGCCCACCAACCTAAAAGCGGGTATCGGTTTTGACTTTATACTAGATCAAGATAACGTTATTGGTATTACAACAGAGTTCAATAAGTTATTGGTACCCACCCCACAAGATTTTAACGGTGATGGTACGATCGATCGTTTGGACAATGCGGAATACCAACAAATAGGTTTCTTCAATGGTGTTTTTAAATCATTTGGTGATGCACCTGATGGTTTTAGTGAAGAACTGAAAGAATTTACTTGGGCCTTGGGTGCTGAATATATCTACCAAGATTCGTTTATGATCCGAACAGGTTATTTCAACGAGAGCGAGGAAAAGGGATCTAGAAAATACTTTACTTTGGGTGCCGGTTTCAAATTTAAGGCCGCACAGATCGATTTATCGTATTTGTTCTCTACATCACAGGTGAGGAATCCGTTGGAAAATACTTTGCGTTTCTCCCTAACCTTTAGTTTGGGTGAGGAATATTTCAATGATTGATCGACATAAATAATTCAACTATAAAACCCGCTACCGAGCGGGTTTTGTTATTTTTGGACTTTAGATACCCAAATTTAAAAAAATGAGGAAGCAAAAAATTTCGTTTGAGTTGTCGGTATTCGATTCATTGAAAGAACTTTCCCAAGAAGAGCAAAAGTTGATGGCAGCGGCAGTAGAAGCCAGAAAGGATGCGTACGCCCCATACTCCCGTTTTCAAGTTGGCGCGGCATTGCTTTTGGGAAATGGGACCATAGTGATCGGAAACAACCAAGAAAACGCATCCTACCCTTCAGGGCTATGTGCTGAGCGTGTCGCCCTATTTCAGGCCGGGGCCAAATACCCAAATATTGTGATAAGGTCTATAGCGATTTCCGCTACCTCAGAAAATTATGAGGTTGAGAAGCCGGTCGCTCCCTGTGGTAACTGTAGACAATCGATTTCAGAATATGAGGTAAAACAAAAGAAGCCAATAGAATTGCTGATGATGGGCGAGAGCGGCGAGGTATTGAAGTGTAGTTCCGTTGCCGATATTCTTCCGTTGGCGTTTAATAATTCTTTTTTGGAATAGGTATATATCAGTTCGGGTTTAATATGTATTTTTGATATCCAATACTTGTACGAATTATACAAAAGGTATAGTCAATGAAAAAGATCACCAAAGAGGTTTATTTAAAGTGGTACGGGGATATGCTGTTCTGGAGGAAGTTCGAAGATAAGCTCGCCGCCGTGTACATTCAACAAAAGGTCAGAGGGTTTTTGCACCTGTACAATGGACAGGAAGCTGTTTTGGCCGGGGCCTTGCATGCAATGGACCTTACCAAGGATCGTATGATAACCGCCTACAGAAACCATGTGCAGCCCATAGGTATGGGTGTAGATCCAAAAAAGGTAATGGCCGAACTATACGGAAAAGTTACCGGAACATCGCAAGGTATGGGTGGCTCAATGCACATCTTTTCAAAAGAACACCGTTTTCATGGGGGCCACGGAATCGTTGGTGGACAAATACCATTGGGTGCGGGAATGGCCTTTGGAGATAAATACGCAGGTCGTGATAATGTTACCCTTTGCTACATGGGCGATGGAGCCGTTAGGCAGGGTGCTTTTCATGAAGCCCTGAACTTGGCGATGCTTTGGCAACTGCCAGTAGTCTTTGTTTGCGAAAACAACGGTTACGCCATGGGAACCTCAGTAGCGCGCACATCGTACTCAACCGAAATATGGAAATTGGGCCTCGGGTATGAAATGCCCTGTGGACCGGTCGATGGAATGAATCCGGTTGCGGTGGCCGAAGAAATGAGCAAGGCCATAGATCGGGCCAGAAGTGGTGGTGGGCCAACTTTCCTAGAAATGAAAACATACCGGTACAGGGGGCACTCCATGTCAGATGCACAGCTTTATAGAACCAAAGACGAGGTTAAGGAATATAAAAAAATAGACCCGATCACACAGGTTTTGGATGTTATCAGAGAGAACAATTACGCCACCGAAGATGAGATCAAAACAATCGACGCCAATGTAAAGGCGAAAGTTTCTGAGTGTGAAAAATTTGCTGAGGAATCAGATTTTCCACCGGTACAGCAGCTATACGATATGGTATATGAGCAAGATGATTTTCCGTTTGTACAACATAAATTATAAGAAATGGCAGTAGTGATCAATATGCCCCGTTTAAGTGATACCATGGAAGAAGGTACCGTGGTCGCTTGGTTGAAGAAAGTGGGTGATAAGGTAGAAGAAGGCGATATGTTGGCCGAGATCGAAACAGACAAGGCCACAATGGAATTTGAGTCTTTCAATGAGGGCACCCTGTTGTACATTGGTGTTGCCGAGGGCGAGGGTGCCCCTGTAGACACCTTGCTTGCCATCATAGGTGAAGAAGGGGAAGATATTTCAGGATTATTGGACAAAAATGCCGAACCTGAAGCAATACAGGAAGAAGTTGCCCCGAAAGAAGATGCGGTGGTCGCTGAACCTGTTGAAGCCTCTGGGCCTGATGAAATTCCAGAAGGAGTTGAGGTTATTAAAATGCCCCGTTTAAGTGATACCATGGAAGAGGGCACTGTGGTTGCTTGGCTGAAAAAAGTAGGTGATGCGATTGAAGAAGGAGATATTTTGGCTGAAATAGAGACCGATAAGGCGACGATGGAATTCGAATCGTTCTATTCAGGGGTTCTGTTATATATTGGAATTAAAGAGGGTGAAACCTCTCCCGTAGATGAGGTGTTGGCCATTATCGGACCGGAAGGCACAAATGTTGATGCGATTTTAAAAGAAAGCACAGCTGCTTCGGGTACTACTGAAAATACATCCGCAGAAAATAAAAAACCTGACTTACCAGTAGGTAAAGGAAAAAAGGTTGAGCTAGAGGTTGCGGCAGTTGCCGAGACCAAAGTGGTCAATGACGGACGACGCATATTTGCCTCACCATTGGCGAAAAAAATAGCTAAGGAAAAAGGAGTGAATCTAGCAAATGTACAAGGGAGCGGTGACCAAGGGCGGATAGTCAAGAAAGATGTTGAAAACCATCAACCTTCACAACAGACCACCGTTTCTCAAGCCCCGGTTCAGGAGGTTGCTGCAAGCACTGCTCTTACTGCTTCGGTAGCACCTATTAACCTTCCAGTAGGTGAGGAAGGTAGCGAGGAAGTCAAAAATTCGCAAATGCGAAAGGTCATTGCCAAAAGATTGGCCGAATCAAAATTTACCGCTCCGCATTACTATTTGAATATTGAGGTAAATATGGGCAATGCGATGGCTTCAAGAAAGAAGATCAATGACTTGCCCGAAACCAAAGTATCGTTCAACGATTTGGTGGTAAAAGCCTGTGCTATGGCGTTGAAAAAACACCCACAGGTAAATACGACATGGAATGGAGACACCACTCGTTACAACCACCATATAAGTATTGGGGTAGCCGTTGCTGTTGATGAAGGCCTTGTGGTGCCCGTATTAAAATTTGCCGATCAGATGAGCTTGACGCAGATCGGTGCGTCGGTCAAAGATATGGCAGGTAGGGCACGCAACAAAAAATTGACCCCATCGGAAATGGAGGGCAGTACTTTTACCGTTTCTAATTTGGGTATGTTCGGTATTGTGGAGTTTACTTCGATCATCAACCAACCTAATTCAGCTATTTTATCAGTAGGTGCGATTGTGGAAAAACCCATAGTGGAAAATGGAGAAATTGTCGTGGGCAATACAATGGTCGTTACTTTGGCATGTGATCATAGAACCGTTGATGGTGCTACAGGCGCACAATTTTTACATACCCTAAGGGCATTTTTAGAGAACCCTGTTACCATGTTGGCGTAGCCATTTAAAATGGATGTCACTCCTCTTGGTTGAGGTTGTTTTTACATAAAATGATAAAGCATCCACCAAAAGGCGGATGCTTTTTTTATCTTTAAAACCTAAAATAGAACATAAAATGAAAAGATTGGCTTTATTGATGGCCTTGTTATTTGTGGCAAGCTGCGGATCTACAAAATTGAAAGAAACGAATACGACGAATATTCCACCATTGCCACCAGGCCCGGAAGGGGCGAAAGGCAGTGTTGTGGTTTCAGAAGGACCACCAAGTGAAGCTGGGAGCACCATCACCACAAAAGCTGAACCAACCGTTAAAGCACCTAACTTCTCAAGCGGTGGGGCCGTTGGTAAAATAATCGGTTTTCTGGCATCTGATGAATTAAAGGGAAGGGATACGGGTAGTGCGGGAATAGAAAAAGCAGCGCAGTTTATAGAAGGTGTATTGGCGCAAAACAATATTCCCCCTTATTTTGAATCATATAGAGACACCATATCGAATTTTGACCAACCTGCATATAATATTGTGGGATTACTTAAGGGCAACGACCCAAACTTAAAAAATGAGTTTGTTGTCATTGGGGCACACTACGACCATATTGGAATAATAAAAGCTGAAAACGGTGATGCCATTGCCAATGGGGCCAACGACAATGCGGCCGGCACAACAACAGTTTTAGAACTTCTCAGATACTTCGGCAAGTCTAAAACCAATAAAAGAAGCCTCTTGTTCACCTTTTTTACCGCAGAGGAAAAAGGCTTGTTAGGTTCTAAGCACCTCGCCGAAAAATTGAAGAAAAGTGGACTGGATCTATATGTAATGCTCAATTATGAAATGGTTGGGGTGCCCTTGGTGGGTAAGGACTATGTAGTCTATGCCAGCGGTTATGAAAAATCGAATTTGGCAACCGTATGTAACCGCTATGCCGGTGAAAAATTAGTGGGTTTCCTGCCCAAGGCCAAAGAGTTCGATTTGTTCAAACGGTCAGATAATTACGCTTTTCATACCGTTTTCAATGTGCCGTCGCAGACCTTCTCTACTTTTGATTTCACCAACTTTGACCATTATCATAAGGTCAGTGATGAAGCGGATATTATGGACTTTGACCACATGGCCACTTTGGTGAACAAGTTCATTCCTGTTGTAGAGGGCATTGTTAATGCCCCAAGTAAAGAAATAAAGTACAACTAATGGCAAATGTGATTATAACAGGATCTAGTCGTGGCATCGGTTTTGAATTGGCAAAATTGTTTGCTGCGGAAGGTCATCGGGTATTGGCGCTTTCAAGAAATGACAAGCCTATTTCGGCTTTGGACCATGCTAATATTTCTTCGTTTTCTTTCGATATTTCCAATCCTGTTGATTTAAAAAAATTGGAAAGTTTTTTGGATGAAAATTGGAGTACGGTCGATGTGCTCATCAACAATGCCGGAAAATTGGTGAACAAGCCTTTTTTGGAAACCAGTTCCGATGAGTTTGGAGAAGTATATAAAGTAAATGTGTTTGGAGTTGCCGCGGTAACGAAAATAGTGCTTCCCAAAATGGAAAAGACAGGTCATGTCGTCACCATCAGCTCAATGGGAGGGGTGCAGGGGAGTATGAAGTTCCCAGGGCTTTCGGCCTACAGTTCAAGTAAGGCGGCGGTAATCACCCTGACCGAACTTTGGGCGGAGGAATTTAAAGAAACCGGCCCTTCGTTCAATGTATTGGCATTAGGTGCCGTTCAGACTGAAATGTTGGAGGAAGCCTTCCCCGGTTACCAAGCACCGACCACCGCCTTTGAAATGGCAAGCTATATCAAAGACTTTGCATTGACAGGCCATAAAATGTACAACGGTAAGTTGTTGCAGGTATCTAGTAGTACACCCTAAGTAAAGGCGAATGTTGTCTAATATTGTCTAATGATGTTTTTAGAAGTTCAATGGTCTATTTTTACAATCGATGGATGACATCCTAAAAAAATACCTTCCCGAAAGAGCGGTAACCCCTTGTTTTGATTTGATCCGTGAAACCGGGGTCTATTTGAAAATCGTGAACGAACGGGTGACCCGCCATGGTGATTATCGTAAAATGCCGAACGGTTCACATCAGGTTACGGTAAATGCCACCCTGAACAAATACCGGTTTTTGATTACATTGGTCCATGAAATCGCGCATTTGGTAGCGTTTGAGAAATACGGTCGTAGGATCAAGCCCCACGGTCTGGAGTGGAAACATACGTTTCAATATATGATGCTTCCGTTTTTACGGCCTGAGATTTTCCCTTCTAGACTACTGCCCTTATTGGCAAGACATTTTAAAAATCCGAAGGCAAGCAGTGATACGGATGCCGAATTATCCTTGGCCTTAAAAAAGTACGACCTACAACAGACCGATAAATCGTACGTTTTTGAGCTGCCCTTCGGAAGCGTTTTTCGCATATACAACGGTAAGCTTTTCAAAAAAGGTAACAAAAGGGTGAAACGCTATGAATGTACAGAAATAGCCACAGGAAAAGTGTACGTATTTCAACCCAATGCCGAGGTGGAGTACATAAAACAGGACGAGTAAGTTCTTTGTGAAAACCAATTGTCAACCTGAGCGTAGTCGATGGGCAACCTAATGCCGAGGTAGAGTTAATAAAATAAACGATTTTGCGAGGCACGAAGCAAACTGTATCTTTGGGACTAAAATGTGACAGATCGCTTCGCTCTCAATTAATTATATAAGACAAATGAACAAAAACTATTACGCAGTATTGATGGCAGGTGGCGTGGGATCCCGGTTTTGGCCCGTTAGCACATCCAATTACCCAAAACAGTTTCACGATATGTTGGGTACGGGCGATACCCTGATCCAAAAGACCTTTAAAAGATTGAACAGGTTCGTGCCCACCGAGAATATTTTGATACTGACCAATGAGCGTTATAATAATCTGGTCTTGGAGCAGTTGCCAATGGTAAGACAAGAACAGGTGGTGCTGGAACCCGCTATGCGAAATACCGCACCCTGCATTTTGTATGCCGCTTTGAAGATCCAAAAAATGAACCCTGACGGGGTAATGATCGTTGCACCCAGTGATCATTGGATCGAAGATGAAGTGGCCTTTGCCAAAGATGTCACTACTTGCTTTGATAAGTGTGCGAGAGAAGAGGTGTTGTGCACTTTGGGAATAAAACCCACTTTCCCCAACACGGGTTTTGGTTATATAGAGTTCGATAAAGAAGGTGCCTCCGATCTGAAAAAGGTACACCAGTTTCGTGAAAAACCTGATTACGAAACGGCAAAGGAGTTTCTGGCACAAGGAAATTTTTTGTGGAATGCAGGTATATTCATGTGGAGCGTAAAGACCATAACCAAAGCCTTTGAAAAATACCAGAAAGATCAATATGCGCTTTTTAAAGCAGGAATGGCTTTTTACAATACGGCCGATGAGTCTGCCTTTATCAAAGAAAACTACCCAAAAGCGGAAAATGTTTCGATCGATTATGCCATTTTGGAAAACTCGAAATCTATTTTCGTGCTACCGGCAACCTTTGATTGGAACGATTTGGGCACTTGGGGCTCACTTTATGATAAACTGGACAAAGATGAAAACAATAACGCCATTGTGAACAGTAAGTTTGTTGCGCAAGATGCTTCTGGTAACATGGTTCGCTCCACCAAAGACAAAATAGTGGTCGTAGATGGCCTGAACGATTATATAATTGTTGATAAAGAGAATGTCTTGTTGATTTATCCCAAATCCAAAGAACAGGATATTAAAGAGGTCCTGAACAAGGTGAAAAATAAATTCGGCGATAAATACGCATAACCATGAGCGAAGATCTGGACAAGGAAAACCTGAATGTTGATGGGGAGCCGATTGCAAGTAAAGAGGAAGTGAAAAAAGATTTTCATGGACTTCTCGGAAGCTCCAGAAAGTTTATTTCCGAACTATTGGACATTCGTGTAGATACCGATAAAGAGGCTACCAAAGAGGCTATTATCGATGATATTCCGTTTAAAGGCCATACCGCATGGATCTTGATATGTTCCATCTTCATTGCCTCGGTCGGTTTGAATGCAAATTCAACCGCTGTAGTCATTGGGGCAATGTTGATCTCACCATTGATGGGGCCGATCTTGGGTATGGGCATGTCGCTTGCGATCAATGATATTGATACCTTGCGCAGATCACTTAACAATCTGGCCGTAATGGTCGTATTAAGTGTCTTGACGGCATTTTTGTTTTTCTATTTCTTTCCCATACAAAACGAATCTTCAGAACTGCTTTCTAGAACAAAGCCCGATATTCGAGATGTATTGATCGCATTTTTTGGGGGTCTTGCCCTGGTCATGGCCAGAGCCAAGAAAGGAACTATCTCAAGCGTCATTTACGGTGTCGCGATCGCAACGGCCTTGATACCGCCTTTGTGTACCGTTGGTTTTGGTCTGGCTATTGGTAATTATGAGTATGCCGGTGGTGCAATGCTGCTTTTTGGCATCAATACCATTTTTATTGCTTTGGCTACGTTTTTAGTTCTGAAAATATTGCGTTTTCCGATGGTACGTTATGCAAATTCAAAAAGGCGAAGGCTGATTGCACGTTTGGTCTCACTTACCGCTTTGGCGGTTATGGTACCTTCAGGCTATATATTTTGGGAGGTTTATCAAGAATTTCGTTTTAAAAGTGCTGCGAACATCTTTATCGAACAGAATGTTATACCCTATAAATTCACCAAAGATGGGCGGTTTTTAGAAAATTTCACTGATTTGGAGTTCAACAAAGGGGAAACACCTTCGATCGAACTTCTGTTTATGGGAAACGAGGCAATACCTAAAAGTGTCATAGCTACTTGGGAGGCGAAGATGCATGAATTTGACCATTTGCGGCAAAGTGAGCTAAAGATCATACAAGACTCTCAAGATCAACAGGTGGGCCAATTGAAATATGTTGAAGAACTGTACCGGGCGCAAAAAAGCGATTTGTTGGGAAAAGATGAAAAAATAAGGGTTTTGGAGGTTGAACTTAACCGTTTAGAGAAATTGGCCGCCACGCAAATACCATTTCAAGATATAAGTGCAGAGGCACATATAAATTATGGAAATTTAGTCTCTCTGGGTTTTGCCCAATCAATAACCACCGACTTTAAAAAGACCGATACGATTCCCGTTTTTGAGGTAAAATGGGCGAGTGGCGTGAAAAGGAAAATTGTTGGCCAAGACACTAAAAAACTGCACAATTGGTTGAAAATAAGGTTAAAGGACAGTACGGTTCAATTAAAGGAGATCGTTAAAGATTAATTACGCTCCTCAATGTACATTTGGCGCACTTTTTTAAAGAGCTCTGAAGAATAGACAAAATCGGTAACGGCTTTGTTGTTGGTCTTGAAAATCTCATTTTTTGTGCCCTCCCACGCTTTTAGTCCATCCTTGAGAAAAATGATCTTTTCCCCTATTTCCATCACCGAGTTCATATCATGTGTGTTGATGACCGTGGTGATCTCATATTCTTCGGTTATTTCTTTGATGAGATTGTCAATAATGATCGCAGTTCGTGGATCTAGGCCGGAATTGGGCTCGTCACAAAACAAATATTTTGGGTTCATGACAATGGCGCGGGCAATAGCAACACGTTTCTGCATTCCGCCAGAGATCTCAGAAGGGTATTTTTCATCGGCATCGATCAAGTTCACACGTTTCAAAACAATATTGACCCGATCCTCCATTTCCGATTGCGACTGCTTGGTGAACATTTCTAAGGGAAACATTACATTGCCCGCTACGGTCATACCATCAAAAAGAGCACTGCCTTGAAATACCATGCCCATTTCTTGCCTAAGGTTGCGCTGCTCGGCACTTGAAAGTTCTGAGTACTTTTTGCCATCGTAAGAAATGCTTCCCTCTTCGGGTATAAAAAGACCCAATAGGCATTTTAAGAAAACTGTTTTTCCCGAACCACTCTGACCTATGATCAAATTGGTCTTTCCCTTATCAAAACAAGCGGATATTCCCTTTAAAATATGGGCGTCACCAAAAGATTTGTGTATGTTGTCCACCTCTATCATTAGCCTAGTAAAAGTTGGGTTAGAATATAGTTAGCTATGACGATGACCACACTGGTCCAAACAAAAGATGTGGTGCTGGCCTTGCCGACTTCCAATGCGCCACCTTTCATATAAAAGCCGTGAAAAGAGGGCACGGTCGCCAAAATAAAGGCAAACACCAAGGTTTTTATAAATGAATAGACGATGTGAAATGGAATAAAGTCAAGCTGTATACCCTCAATAAAATCGGCACTGGTGCTAAAGCCGCCAAAAACGCCGGCAAACCAGCCCCCAAAAATACCAACGTACATGGCCACTGCAATAATAAAAGGATATAACATTAGGGCGACTATCTTAGGAAAAACCAAATAGTTCAGCGCATTGACCCCCATGACCTCCAACGCATCAATTTGTTCGGTTACCCGCATGGTGCCAATACTCGAAGTGATAAAAGAACCCACCTTGCCCGCCATGATGATCGAACAAAAGGTAGGGGCGAACTCTAAGATCATCGATTGGCGCGTTGCAAAACCAACTAGGTTTTTAGGTATAAACTCACTGGTGATGTTCATGGCCGTTTGTATGGCCACGACCGCCCCTATAAAAAACGAAATAAATATCAGGATGCCCAAGGACCCGTAGATAAGCTCATCGATTTCTTTTAAGATAAGGGTCTTCATTATCCTCCACTTGGTCGGTTTTTTAAAAACCTCCCTGACCATAATCGCATAGCTGCCAATATCCGCTAATTGCTTCATAAAAGAAAATATGACTTTAGAACGTAAAAATAGCAATAAACCATTTGATTTGTTGGTAGTTCAGGTCTTTGTTGTTAAAATTTTGCTTTTAGTGTATTATGGTATAAGATATTAACGGGTATTTTATTTACTTTTATACTTTATAAAAAATCAGTTATGCACAAGAAGGATTCGTTACTGTTGTTTTTGGTTGTTTTGTTCATTTTCAATCCGATCATGTCTAATGGGCAGAAGAAATCAAAAAACAAGTATCGAGGTGAAAATTTCAGCGAACTTAAGGTGTCGCCCAAGCTCGTAGTGGGCATTGTTGTAGATCAAATGCGCTATGATTACCTCACTCGGTTTTGGGGCCATTTTGGCGAAGGAGGCTTTAAGCGTTTGGTGAACGAGGGCTTTAATTGCAAGAACAACCATTTTAACTATGCGCCCACAAGTACCGGTCCCGGCCATGCCTCGATTTATACGGGAACCACACCTGCCACACATGGCATTATTGGTAATAAGTGGTACGATAAAGAGACAGAAGATAAGGTGTACTGCGCTTCTGATGATAGTTATGCCTCTGTTGGCACGACCTCGGATGCCGGTAAAATGTCGCCCCATAGAATGAACGTGACCACCATAACCGATGAGCTACGATTGCATACGCAAATGCGCGGAAAGACGATTTCCATTTCTTTGAAGGACAGGGGGGCTGTTTTGCCAGGAGGTCATACCGCCAATGCGGCCTATTGGTTTTATGGGAAAGATGAGGGCTCGTGGGTCACTAGTTCATTTTATATGAAAGAGCTTCCGAAATGGGTGAGTGATTTCAATGCCTCGAACAAAGCAGAGAAGTATAAAAAACCTTGGACAACACTTAAGAACATAAACACCTATTTAGAAAGCGGACCCGATAACAACAATTATGAAGGTAAGTTTTCAGGGGAAACAGCACCAATTTTCCCACATGATCTTCCAAAACTTTGGGATGCAAACAATAAATTTGATATTTTAAAGACATCACCCTTTGGCAACAGCCTAACAGCAGATTTCGCTATTGAAGCACTAAAAGAAGAGCGTCTAGGTGCTGATAACAATACCGATTTTTTGGCCATTAGTTTTTCGAGTACCGATATCGTGGGGCATTGGTTCGGAGTTAACTCAAAAGAGATCCAAGATGTATATATACGATTGGATGCCGATATTGAAAGACTCTTAAAAGCCCTTGACAAAAAAGTGGGAAAAGGGGCCTATACCGTATTTCTTACGTCTGACCATGGGGCGATTGATGTGCCATCCTATCTAAAAGATCAACGAATACCAGCGGGCTATTTTGAATTTGATTCGATAAAGCCAAAATTCGATACTTTTTTAAAGTATACTTTCGGTACGACCGATATCATCAAGGACTTTTCTAATTATCAATTTTTCTTGAATCATAAGATCGTGAAAAACTTGGATATGGAGATTGCCGATGTTCAGCAAACGATTGCCGAAGAGCTATTGCGCTATGAGGGTATAGATCGAGCGTATACGGGCCACCAAATGTGGGCAAACAACTATACTCAGGGCATCCCCTATATTTTACAAAACGGGTATAGCCAAAAACGTTCTGGTGATGTGTTGGTGGTCTTGGCACCGGGCGTGATAAGTTACCGTATAACGGGCTCCGCCCACGGATCTCCACAAATATATGATACCCATGTGCCGCTCTTGTTCTATGGAAAAGGAATTAAAAAAGGAAGTACCGTGGTACGGACCGAAATATCAGATATTGCACCCACCATTGCCACTTTGTTGGGAATAGCCTATCCGAGCGGTACTACGGGCAAGCCAATTGTTGAAGTGCTGAACAACAAGAACTAAATGAACGGCAATTCCATAGGTGTTTTTGATTCTGGAGTGGGTGGCACTTCCATCTGGAAGGAAATACATAAATGCCTTCCGAACGAGAGTACCATTTATTTGGCCGATAGTAAGCATGCGCCCTATGGTGAAAAAGCCGAAGAAAAAATTCTGGGGTTCAGTATCAAAAATACTGAACTTTTACTGGATAGGAAATGTAAATTGATCGTCGTTGCCTGTAATACGGCCACGACCAATGCGATTACATACCTAAGGGCAAATTACGACGTTCCTTTTATCGGTATAGAACCTGCTATAAAACCGGCAGCCTTACATTCAAGATCAAAGACCATTGGGGTTTTGGCCACCAAGGGAACCTTGACAAGTGGTCTTTTTCATAGTACTTCTGAAAACTATGCCAACGGAATAAGAATTTTAGAACAAGAAGGAAAGGGTTTGGTGTCTCTGATCGAGAGCGGAAAAGTAAATTCAAAAGAGGTTCAAGAACTGTTGGAAAAGTTATTGAAACCTATGTTGGACCAGAGTATGGATCATTTGGTGCTGGGCTGTACGCACTATCCTTATTTAATACCCGTTTTGACAAAAATATTGCCAAGCCATGTGAAGATCATTGACTCTGGTGAGGCTGTGGCAAGGCAGACCAAGGCGATTTTAAATCAGTATGATTTGCAGAACACTTCGTTGCAAACCCCTGAGCACCAATTTTACAGCAATACTGATGAAGTGGTTTTAGAGCGTTTTTTGAAAGATGTAAAAGGAAACTTGAAAGTGGATTTTATAGACTTTTGATTCAGCTCGAAAAAGCCCGAAACCGCTCTTTTGAACAGCCTACTTTTCAATACGGCTATAGGTCAAATAGGTAAATGCGTACTCGTGATTTTCGTCTTTCGAATGAAACTCCTCTGCAATAAGAGTCCATAGTTTGTCATCGATTTCAGGAAAAAAAGCATCAGCTTCAAAAGTAGCGTGCACCCTTGTTAATTCAATTTTGTTGGCAAATTCTTTGCCTTGCTCGTAAATCTCCCCACCACCGATGATAAAAGAGATCGAATCGTTTTTTGCCAATTTCAATGCCTCTGCGAAAGAATGGACAACCATACAATCGACGAAACCAACCTTGTAGCTTCTATCTCTGGTT
Organism: Bacteroidota bacterium; assembly: GCA_024278565.1. GTDB lineage: Bacteria > Bacteroidota > Bacteroidia > Flavobacteriales > Flavobacteriaceae > Maribacter_C. The sequence goes on along the minus strand of JAJRSY010000216.1, from coordinate 131 downwards.
ATGATAATATGAACACGGTTGGGTAAAGGCTTCGGAAAGCTCTCAAAAGTCTTTCTGCCCATGATGATTTTATGGCCCGTGGTCAGTTTTTTAAAGCGTTTGAAATCATCGGGCAAATGCCATAACAGCTT
>JAJRSY010000215.1 GCA_024278565.1 Bacteroidota bacterium | reverse complement strand
CTGATGGACTCTTCTATCAGCGAACTCACCAAATACGTATTTCTAGTATGAGAATTTGCAAGGGATTGATCCATCGTGATGCTACCAGCCGCATTTTTATCCAGCCAATGCAGTTCTTTTTGCAGAATGTCGGGTACGCAAAAAACGAAAGGCTCGCCCTGCTTATCTTTAAAAAGCAATGGCTTGTATGCTTTTTGCCGCGCCGTTTTGACCGAAAACCAGTATTCTTCACTAGATAAATCTTCGGGAGGGGTTAAGTGCTTTAACTTTTCCCAATGAACATATCTGCCTTTAGTGTCCGTCATCCCGATGTTAGAAGTAAGGATTTTGAGAACTCTACTGTTGTCTTCATGATCTATAAGCTTCATTAAAATATCATTTTTAGGCGGTGGACTCTCGGGTATTTTCATGACTTTTATCCCTGTATACTAACTTTAATAAAATTAGTATATGCCATAACGATGCTGCCGTGTTATAAATTGAAAGGGTTGCGATTTGTAAGCGAGTAGGGCAGACTGCTCTGAATATGGAAGCAAATCAAACACATTCAAAAAATTTTACCCCTCAAGGGGGTACTAAAAAGAGTCCTCCCCTATCTCAAACCAGTACGTGGTTTGTGTATTTACTGCGCTGTGCCGATCAATCACTTTACTGTGGCATTACCACCAACCTAAACAAACGCCTAAGACAACATAATGGTGCGTTAGTAGGGGGGGCAAAATACACCCGAGTACGCCAACCGTGCCAGTTGGCCTACTCAGAAAAAGCACAGAATCGAAGCCACGCCTCTAAGCGTGAAGCAGAGATTAAAAAAATGACGAAAGTGGCTAAAGAGTCTTTGTGCTTGAAATAGCGTTGACACTCCATTGGGTCGATAGCCGCTGGAGTCAATTCAAATGTATTTTTCAATTCTATCTATTTGGCTTAGTTCTCATTCCACTGATTTGCATAGACAAAAATAAGATTATTTGGGGGGGGATTTTAGCTAACGCCTTGATCATCAGCAGGCGGTACGCTGATTCGTCGGCATCAATTGGTTGGGTGGTATTTTTGGCTTAGCTCTACAAAGTCCACTTTCCAATATGAGTTGAATAACTTCATCATAGGTTAGCGCATGCTCAATTTCACAAGATTTAGGAAAATAGCTCGAACCGGCCGTCATACCTGGAACCAAATTGGCTTCAATAAAAAAGCAATCTCCTGCTTTATTCGCTCTAATGTCGATTCTGCCAAAGTCTCTCACACCTAACGTCAAGAACGAATTAGTCGCCAGTTTTATCACTCTGTTTTTTATTTCATCATCTTCAATTGGTTTAAGCTCTTCTGAATTATCATTTTTCACCTGTTGGCCCAAAATTCTGAGCCCATTTTTTGATTCTGGTGGGACTATTTCGATAGGTGAAATGATTAGTTCATTATTTGGTGTCTCGATTATTGAGACTGTAAATTCACGCCCGTCCAAATATTCTTCCACTAAAATAGGCGTATTAAATCTGCTATATAATGACAATACCTTACTTGCAAACTCCGAAAAGTTTGTCACGAAAGAAAGGTCATCAATTCCATTTCCATTTGCGGCATCCGTCGGTTTTAAAAATAACGGAAATGCAATCGGAAGGTCACTTGCGCATCGGTACTGATCGGGAATTGCCATAAAATATCTTGCGGTATTAATGCCTCTGTTTGCTAGGTATAGTTTCGCACTGATTTTATTAGAATCCAATTTTAATACGTCTCTTGATGAACCAGTGAAATTAATTCCTTGCTGAGAAAAATATTCACTCAACCAAATCTTTTTTCCATCTTGGAGAGAAATATATTTTATGGCTAAAATAACCAAATCTGGTTTTTTCTTGACAATCTCCTCTAAGTCACGCCTAGATTCGCATATATTCAATTTTACGTCATAGCCTGCCCTTTTGAGAGAGTCAAATACACTATTGCAAGCGGTGAGCGTTCCAAATCCGGTTTCTTCCCAGTGATCATTTCGTGCTGTTACTATTTCAATTTTCAATACTTGTTTCCTTGATGATTTTCAATATGAGACCTTTGCACGAAAGGGGCGCGAGAGGAAAAAGTGATAAAATTTGACTGATTGAGGCGGAATACCCCAGGGCATCCTCTCTTGAGCAAATCTCATTCACCTTGATTGCAGGGAATAGCCAGCTATTCGCAAGGTTTTCAACGAAAATCAGGCCTATTTTAGCCTTTTTCATCCGTGCAGCCTTTCGTGCAAAGGTTTTCAATGTATTACTCAGAATTTGCACAGCGGCAATTTAAAGGGGGTACGTTTTTACTTTAGTTTTGCAAAACAAGTGCCGATTTGACTTGTCTGGAGAAAAAAATGGTCAAGTGAATTTTACGATATTCAAAGTGTTTTCTATCTGATAGGTAGAGATTTTACATGATGTAAAACAGGATTGAGCGTTTATCCTTAATTAAAACAACCTGTTTTTTCTTATCTGGAGAGGGGGGTAAATTTATACATTCAAACCAAAATAATCCCCCCCTATCCACAGCTTGGTTTGTTTACTGTCAGGTTTCACTACGCTGTGCCTAAAATAGTGTTGCGGTTTTAAGGTACAAAGATATCGTTCAAGTGAACGCTTTAATATACCATTTTAGTAAGGTGCTCGGCATTTAATTTTTTTCTTGCGTTCCATAGGTCGTAGTTTTCTTGAATTCTTAACCAGCTTTCAGCGGAACCACCTAATACAATGGATAATCTAATGGACATCTCTGGCGATAAATTTGAAACGCGATTTAAAAGATGACTAAAAGTACTGTGAGCGACTCCCAGTGCATCGCCGTTTTTAAATTCAAAAGTGATGCGCCAATTGTCTGAAACACTTACTGCCCAGCGATCTTTATAGTTACCTGTTCAGTTTCACTACGTTGTGGCATCGCAGTTTAAAAATAAGAGAATGGTAGAGCACGTATCCAGTAGGGTTTTTAAATCCAAAAAATCCGTTTTTTCTTATTTGGTGAGGGGGGGGTAAAATACACTCGAGTACGCCAACCTTGCCATTTAGCTTACTCAGAAAAAGCACAGAATTGAAGCCACGCCTCTCTAAGCGTGAAGCAGAAATTAAAAAAATGACGAAAGTGGCTAAAGAGTCTTTGTGCCTGAAATAGTGTAAAGCAGACTTGACCTATTTTTTATTTAGATTTTAGCGAAGTAGAGATCGAAAAACTGGAAACAAGCGGCGATCAGGTGCAAGGCATTATTGAGACCGTAAAGGTGACGCTTTAACTAACGTGTAAAGTAACCTGCTTACCTGTTTTTTCAAGCATATCAATCAATGCATCAATTGTAAAT
>JAJRSY010000214.1 GCA_024278565.1 Bacteroidota bacterium | reverse complement strand
GAATATGGTATCACCCAACCGGGTGCCACCATTGTTTGTGGTGATTCGCACACCTCTACACATGGGGCTTTTGGCGCCATAGCTTTTGGTATTGGCACCTCTGAGGTTGAAATGGTTTTAGCGACCCAATGCATTATGCAGCCCAAACCAAAAAGCATGCGAATCAACATTACGGGGCAACTTCAATTTGGGGTTACACCCAAAGATGTAGCCCTCTTTATCATTGCAAAATTAACGACATCAGGAGCCACTGGTTATTTTGTGGAATATGCAGGAGGTGTTTTTAAAAATATGACCATGGAAGGCCGTATGACGGTTTGTAATCTAAGCATAGAAATGGGTGCCCGTGGCGGAATGATCGCACCGGACGAAAAGACCTTTGACTACGTAAAAGGACGTGAATTCACCCCTAAGGGAAAAGCATGGGACAAGGCAATGGACTATTGGCAAACGCTGTACACCGACGAAGGCGCCAGCTTCGATAGGGAGTTGACCTTCGATGGTTCTGAGATAGAACCAATGATTACCTATGGTACCAACCCAGGTATGGGTATGGGCATTTCAAACAATATACCGACTGCCGATGCGGTAGAAGGTGGTGCTTTTACCTATAAAAAATCGTTGCAGTATATGTCTTTCAATGAGGGAGATTCAATGATAGGAAAACCCATTGATTTCGTTTTCTTGGGAAGCTGCACCAATGGCAGAATTGAAGATTTCAGAGCCTTTGCCTCTATTGTAAAAGGAAGGAAAAAAGCGGACAATGTTACTGCTTGGTTGGTGCCAGGTTCACATAAAGTAGTATCAGCCATAAAAGAGGAAGGTATTTTGGATATTCTTACCCAAGCCGGATTTGAATTGAGGGAACCAGGTTGTTCAGCCTGTTTAGCAATGAACGATGATAAGGTACCCCCGGGCAAATTAGCGGTAAGTACCTCAAACCGAAACTTTGAAGGAAGACAAGGCCCTGGATCAAGAACATTGCTGGCCAGCCCGTTAGTGGCAGCAGCAGCGGCCGTTACCGGAAAAGTAACAGATCCTAGAAAACTGATGAAACCAGAAACCGCTTTACGCTAAGCGCTTTACGCTGCTTGACCAACGAAAATAGCATTGCTTTATTAAAGATAAAGTACCAACAAAATTAAATGAGGGATTATAAAAAATACGATATTTGGAAGCTTGGTCACCAAGTTACTTTAGATATGCACAAACTCTCTCAAGATTTTCCAAAGGAAGAGATATATGGTATTACCAGCCAAATGAGAAGATGTGCATATTCCATTCCTTCCAACATAGCTGAAGGATGCGTAAGGGAATCAGATGCAGAATTTAGGCGATTTTTGATTATCTCTCAAGGTTCTGCAAGTGAATTGGAATATTTTACAATCCTCGCAAAGGATCTTGGTTATATAAAACAAAGTGCTTTTTCAAGCCTTAATAATAACGTAAACAGGGTGAAACGAAGCTTAAACAATCTCATCAAACAATTATAATATAAAAATCAACCAGCGCATAGCGATAGGCGTAAAGCGCAGAGCACAAAAAAATGGCATACAACAAATTCAATACACTCAAAACAACTGCTGTCCCCCTTCCGATAGAGAATGTGGATACGGATCAAATTATTCCCGCACGCTTTTTAAAAGCCACCGAACGCAAAGGTTTTGGCGACAATCTTTTTCGAGATTGGAGGTACGCCCAAGACGACACGCCCAAGTCCGATTTCGTACTCAACAACCCTAAATATAGGGGTAAAATACTGGTAGGTGGCAAAAACTTTGGTTCGGGATCCTCAAGGGAACATGCTGCTTGGGCTGTTTATGATTATGGCTTTCGCTGTGTAATTTCTAGTTTTTTTGCTGATATTTTTAGGGGAAACTGCCTGAACATAGGGGTGCTTCCCGTACAGGTAAGTGCTGAATTCCTGCAAAAAATATTCGACGCTATTGACAACGACCCAACTACTGAATTTGAAGTAAGTTTATCAGAACAGACTGTGACCATTATAGTATCAGGAGAAATGGAGCGTTTTGATATCAATGAATATAAGAAAGATAATATGCTAAATGGTTTTGACGATATTGACTATTTGTTGAACATCAAATCGAATATTGAGGAATTTTCCAAAGAGACCCCTTTATAAGACCCAAAGATCGACGTTCGAAACAGAAAAAAGCCAAGTCAGCGTACCAAACGAGTTTAACATGAAAAGAAAGATTGAAATAATGGATACCACTCTGAGGGATGGGGAGCAAACCTCTGGGATATCATTTTCAGCTTCTGAAAAACTCACTCTGGCCAAACTATTGTTAGAAGAACTAAAAGTAGATCGCATAGAGGTTGCTTCGGCGCGGGTATCGGAAGGAGAACTAAAGGCTGTTCAACAAATCACCGAATGGGCGGCCACCAAAAATTATTTAGACCGAATTGAGGTTTTGACCTTTGTTGATAGAGGTGTTTCCTTAAAGTGGATGGAGCAATCTGGGGCAAAATCACAAAACCTGTTGACCAAGGGCTCACTGAACCATCTGAAATTCCAACTTAAGAAAACACCCGAACAACATTTTAAAGAGATAGCAACTATTTTTTCCGCCGCCGAAAAAAAAGGAATGATCAATAACATCTATCTTGAGGATTGGAGCAATGGCATGCGCAACTCCAAAGAATATGTCTTTCAGTTTTTAGATTTTTTATCGTCCCAACCGGTAAAACGAATTCTATTGCCCGATACACTGGGTATACTTACCTATAGCGAAACTTTTGATTTTATTTCAGAGATCGTGGAAAAGTACCCTAAGCTACATTTTGATTTTCACGGCCACAATGACTATGATCTAGGGGTATCGAACATAATGGAGGCCGTCAAAGCCGGCTGTCACGGGCTGCACCTTACCGTAAACGGTATGGGCGAACGTGCCGGTAATGCTCCAATGGCAAGCGCCATAGCAGTAATAAATGACTTTTTGCCCGATGTTGAAATTGAAGTAAATGAATCTTCGCTCTTTAAAGTAAGTAAACTGGTCTCTGCTTTTACAGGCTTCGGAATTCCTGCGAACAAACCTATTGTAGGCGACAATGTTTTTACGCAAACAGCTGGAATACACGCCGATGGAGATAGCAAAAATAACCTTTACTTCAATAATTTACTACCAGAAAGATTCGGAAGAAAACGCAAATATGCCCTTGGCAAAATGTCGGGCAAAGCAAACATTCAAAAAAATCTTCAAGAGCTGGGGCTGACCCTGAAAGACAGCGAATTGAAAAAGGTAACGGCACGTATTATAGAACTCGGTGATAAGAAAGAACGGGTAACCAGAGACGATTTACCGTTCATTATTTCTGACGTACTTGATAGCGGAACCTATAAACAAAAGGTATTTGTCAGGTCTTATGTACTGACCCACTCGATGGGTTTGAAGCCCTCCACCACCCTATCTCTTGAAATAGAGGGTGAAACCTACGAGGAACATGCCCAGGGAGAAGGACAATACGATGCTTTCTTGAACGCCCTTCGAAAAATATATAAATTAAAAAAAATGGAATTGCCCAAATTGGTTGATTACGCAGTTCGAATTCCCCCGGGCAGTAATTCTGATGCCCTATGCGAAACCATAATCACATGGGAAACAGCAGGAAATGAATTCACCTCGAGAGGGTTGGATTCTGACCAGACAGTATCAGCGATAAAGGCAACCGAAAAAATGTTGAATATTATTTAGAACCGCTAAGTGCTTTTCACAGTGACCCTTAGCTTAACCATATAAAAATTAAAGAAACAAAATGAAAATAAACATAGCCCTTTTAGCTGGTGATGGTATTGGCCCTGAAATAATTGATCAAGCCGTAAAAGTATGTGATGTTGTTGCCAAAAAATACAAGCATACAATAAATTGGATTCCAGCATTGACAGGTGCCGCCGCTATCGATGCGGTCGGAGAACCTTACCCCGATTCCACACATGCGGTTTGTGAAGCTGCCGATGCAGTGCTTTTCGGAGCCATTCGGCATCCTAGGTTTGACAATGACCCATCAGCAAAGGTGCGTCCTGAGCAGGGTTTATTGAAAATGCGTCAAAAATTGGGCTTGTTCGCCAATGTCAGACCAACTTTCACCTTTCCTTCCTTGATCGATAAATCACCTTTAAAGCGAGAACGCATAGAAGGAACCGATTTGATTATTTTAAGAGAACTTACTGGAGGTGTTTATTTCGGGGAAAGAGGCCGAAAAAATGGTGGTGATACCGCTTTTGATACCATGACCTATACAAGATCGGAAATACAACGTTTGGCAAAAAAGGGATTCGAACTGGCAATGACCCGTTCTAAAAAACTCTGTTGCGTTGACAAAGCCAATGTATTGGAATCTTCTAGGCTATGGAGAGAAACAGTACAGGCTATGGAAAAAGACTATCCTGAAGTTACGGTAACCTATGAATTTGTCGATGCCGTAGCTATGCGATTGGTGCAATGGCCCAATACCTATGATGTCATGATCACTGCGAATCTTTTCGGTGATATCTTGACCGATGAAGCATCAGTTATTTCGGGATCGATGGGATTAATGCCCTCGGCATCAGTCGGAGAGAAAAATAGATTGTACGAACCCATACACGGTTCCTATCCGCAAGCCGCTGGCAAGGATATTGCCAACCCTTTGGCAACCGTTCTTTCAGCCGCCATGCTATTTGAAGATTTTAATTTGACCAAAGAAGCGAAAAACATTCGTGATGTTGTCAACAAATCATTGGCTGCGGGTATCGTTACCGAAGACTTGGCCGAAAAAGATAAATCATATAAAACCAGTGAGGTTGGTGATTGGTTGGCTGCTAATATTTAACAGAATAGAGGTCAGTAGTTAGCTACTTACTTTTTTCATTGGTTTTGTGGCCAACTGTCTGGTCGAGCGCAGTCGAGACCTTTTTAGAACTGCGTATAGTTCTCGACTGCGCTCGAACAGACAAAATCACAAATAATCAACAATCAGGTTATTGTAATTAATATTGCTTATCTACTGACCTCTATAACTGAAAATGCTGATTGTAATTTTTTTACCCTCAAACCAACAGTCTTGTTAAACTAAAAAATGAAATAAATCAGGTTTAGTGTTTAAATATTCACCAAAAAAATTGTGTTCTTTCATTCTAGAAAGTAAAGGCTCAAAATCATTGGTGTTTTTTAATTCGATACCAACCACAGCTACATCGGTATTTCGATTTGCTTTTTTGTATACTGAAAATGAGTGATGTCATCATCATCACCTAAAATCTCTGCCACAAATTCTTTTAAAGCTCCAGCCCGTTGCGGAAAACGAATGATAAAATAATGTTTTAAATTGGCATACAACAAAGCTCTTTCTTTGATTTCAGGGGTTCTTGTGATATCATTATTACCACCGCTGACAATGAAAATCACCGTTTTACCCTTAATTTCATTCGTAATAAAATCTAACGCAGCTGTTGCTAAAGCTCCCGCTGGCTCAACAACTATACAACTTTTTTACTATACAGCTCCAAAATAGTCTGGCACACCTTGCCCTCGGGTACTAGTACCGGCTTATCTAAATTGTCTTTACATATTTGAAACGTTTTATCTCCCACCTTTTTTACAGCAGCTCAATCCACAAACTTATCAATACTGTCAAGCTCTACGACCTTTCCTTGATTAATAGAAATTTTCATTGAAGGAGCCCTTCTGGCTCGACACCTATTATTTTTGTCTCTGGTGACAACTTTTTAAACACCGATGACAAGCCAGCGGCGAAACCGCCACCACCTACAGGTACAATAACGTAATCAATTGGCTGTTTGGCTTGTTCTAAGATTTCCAAACCAATCGTAGCCTGCCCTTCAATTACTTTTTCATCATCAAAAGGGTGCACGAATACCATTTGTTGTCTATCGCATTCCAATTTAGCAGCTTTGTCGGCATCATCAAAGGCATCACCGATCATTACAATTTCAACAGTATCACCACTAAACATACGTACCTGTTCGATTTTTTGTTTTGGTGTTGGCAAAGGCATGTAGATTGTGCCCTTTATATTCAAGTGTTGACAAGCATATGCAACGCCTTGCCCGTGGTTTCCAGCACTGGCACACACAATGCCCTTTTCCTTTTCAGATGCCGAAAGACTACTTATCTTATTATACGCCCCCTAATTTTGTAGGATCTTACTTGTTGCAGGTCCTCTCTTTTCAATAAAATGGTGGCATTAAATTTCTTGGAATAATTTATATTTTTCAATAAGGGCGTCAGCGAACTTACATCT
>JAJRSY010000213.1 GCA_024278565.1 Bacteroidota bacterium | reverse complement strand
GCATAGTATTTCTTGATGGTCTCCACCAACTTGCCCTGCCCGATGATATAGCCTAATTGAGACAAAAAGATACTTCCCTTACTATAGGCCGATAGTCCATAAGCAAAGTTGGGGGCATATCGATCTGCATGGGTGGTCTGCGGCTGTTCTTTTCCTGATAGAGCTAAGTTGAAATACCCCTTATACGTGCTCTCAAACGGGTTTTCCTTTTTTTGGCCCATGATTTCGTTCATGGCCAAGCTCGAGATAAATGAGGTAAAGCCCTCGTCCATCCATTCATATTTAGCTTCATTGGTGGCCAAAACATGCTGAAACCAAGAGTGGGCCATTTCATGGGCGGTAACACCGACCAGACTTCCAAATTTGCGCTTTCCGGTGATTAAAGTGCCCATAGCATATTCCATACCGCCATCGCCCCCTTGAATTACAGAATATTGATCATAGGGGTACGCACCAATGTTCTTGTTGAAAAATACCATTAGTTCTGCCGTCTTGGGCTGTAGGTTTTTCCAATTTTCAATAATCCCCTTGTCGTTTTTATAAAGAAAATGTAGCAAGGGGCCATCTTTGACCCGTAACGTGTCGTGAAGATAATCAGGGTCTGCTGCCCACATAAAGTCATGTACCCTAGGAGCCTTAAAATGCCAAGTCAAGGTCTTTTCTTTGTGCTTTTTGATCTTTGTGCCCGGTTTTTCATAACCATGGCCAATTTCCTGTGGGTTTTGTAGATAACCCGAACCACCCACCACATACTTTTTGTCAAGGGTCAATTTGACATCAAAATCACCCCATACGCCATGAAACTCACGGGAAATGTAGGGGTCGGCATGCCAGCCCTCAAAATCGTATTCGGCCAATTTTGGATACCATTGGGTCATTGATAGGGCAACACCCTCCTTATTGTTTCTGCCCGATCGGCGAATTTGAATAGGAACCTGACCTTTAAATTTCATCGTGAAAGTCGATTTTTCTCCAGCCAAAATTGGTTTCTCCAATTCAACGACCAGAACCGTACCTTCCTCATTGAAGTTTACCACCACCCCGTCTTGCTTTAAAGAAAGTACATGTAGATAGCCGATTTCATTTTCGTTAAGCGTCGCAATTCTACTGGTCTTAGCCTGAGTAATCATACGCCCGTCTGGGTCGGCGATGTTTTGAAGCCTTATATCCATTTCACTGCCGGGCTGAAAGGCATTGAAGTACAAATGATAGTACACCCGACATAACTCTTCTGGTGAGTTGTTGGTATATACCAGTTTTTGGGTGCCCGTATATTGATGGTTTTTTACGTTCATGTCAATTTCCATGGCGTAATCGACATGTTGCTGCCAATATGTTGTGTTTTGGGCAACCAAGGGGGTTGAAACCGATAAAATAGATAAAACGAGCCGATTAATAAAATACTGCATGGTATACTATAATTTTATTTTACCCGAAGCAACACTTTCTGCCATAATTAGGGCGTTGTAAGCATTTGCAATTTTGCCGGATCTTGAAATTTGATCTAAAGAGCCTGTTTTTGAGGCATCGCCCCCCAAGACTACTTTTGCTTTTGGGGCAAGACCTGATTTCATGATGATATGTTTTACTTGTGGTGCCTTAAGTTTTGGGTATTGCGAGCGAATCAAGGCCGCAATACCCGCAACCGCTGGTGCCGCCATTGATGTACCGCCTTGGTAATCGTATTTATTGTTGGGCATTGAGGAATAAATAGCATCCCCAGGAGCGAAGACATCAACGTTTTTCAGCCCGTAATTGGAAAAAACCGCCAACATTCCTGATCCATATTTACTGGCCAATGCCCCTACCGTTATTACATTATCCGCGATTTCGGGCGAGTTCTTTTGCATATGGTCGTTCGGAAAATTGGGGTTGTTGGCATCATCGAGATTGTCTCCACTATTACCTGCTGCGTGCACGATTAGCACATCTTTTGAAGCGGCGTATTTTATGGCGTCATAAACCCATTGAGCGTTTGGCGAAAACGATTTGCCAAAACTGGCGTTGATGATCTTCGCACCATTGTCAACCGCATAGCGAATACCCAGGGCAATATCTTTATCGTATTCATCACCATTGGGCACGGCTCGAATACTCATTATTTGAACATTATTGGCAACTCCGTTCGCCCCCTTGCCGTTATTGCGCTCTGCGGCAATGATGCCCGCAACATGGGTGCCATGGCTTTCATCCTTGCCGGTGCTTTGGGGGTTTCCGTTGCCGTAACCCAAATCGTTAAGGTCGTACGGGTTGTCGCCCACTATTTTTCTGCCGTCAAAATCTTTGTTGAGGTTATAGTTTACCTGATCTGTAAAATGGGCGATGCCTCCCCCCAACTCCTCAACAACCTCGGGTATGCTATCTGCATGGGCGAACATCTGCATTAAAACGCCCACATGTTGTTGCATTGCCTCGTCTTTTGACTTGATTCCCGTTAAATCTTTCTTGGTATAGGAATCTTTGCCCAGTTCTTTTTTGACTGCCGCATCAGCGTTTTTTACTGTTTGTAAAATTTGTTCGTATTGTTGTTTATTCTGTAGTGCCTTGGGGTAATCAGCATCCAATTTCGCTTTTGCCTTAGCTTGCATTGCAGCGTCACCAATGTTCAATCGTAGGATTCGCGCAAATTCCAATTGTTCGTTATAGGAATCCCCTAAAAAATTATACCCGTGAACATCATCAATATAGCCATTGTTGTCATTGTCTTTTCCGTCACCGGCCTTTTCTCCTTTGTTCGTCCATAGCACACCATCGAGATCTTCGTGCTTTAGGTCAACACCAGAGTCTAAAACCGCAACAATGACCTTTTTGCCTTTTTTGTTTTTGATGATATCGCGGTACGCCTTATCAACGCTCATACCCGGTATGGTGTCTGAAACAAGGTCGAGATGCCCCCAGTTTTGTTTTTGTGCATCAGTGAGGTCGGCTATTTTTAGAGGGGTAGTGTCTATATTTTCAATAGGTGTCGATACCAGTGCCGCAGCACCACAGCCGATTAAGAAAATAGATGCTGAAAATGTTAAAACGGTCTTTGATAATAATCGTGTCATATAGTTGATATTTGAATTAGTGTCTGTACAAAAACAGACGATTTTTAATTTTGTGTGTTCTTGTGCAGACACGAATTAGATAGCGTCATTGAAAAACACGCCAAAATAAATTTTGAAGGACGGGCTTAATCGAAAAGTTCATTGAACGTAAAGGCTTCATTAAACCTAGCTCCTTTTTCTGTGGCCTGCAAGGTACAAATTTCATTATGGGCATCATGTTCGAAAAACAAAAAGTACTCGTTTTTCAATACTTTGTCCAAAAAAAGCTCTTTTTCGGTCAAAGTAATCAATGGTCGGGTATCATAGCCCATAACGTAGGGCAGGGGAATATGGCCTACCGTAGGAATCAGATCTGCCACAAAGACCACGGTCTTGCCTTTGTACAGAATATGCGGCAACATTTGTTTTTCAGTATGCCCATTTACAAAATGAATACCGAAACCCAGTTCAGATTGTTTTATAAAGGAATCACCCCCACAGGAAATAAACTGTAACTGCCCGCTTTCTTGCATAGGCAGAAGGTTTTCTTTTAAGAAGGAAGCTTTTTCACGCACATTGGGTTTTGTGGCCCATTTCCAATGGTTCTCGTTCGACCAGAAAATGGCGTTCTTAAAGGCAGGTTCGTAACCAGTTTGATCTTTGTTCCATTGAATGCTTCCGCCACAATGGTCAAAATGTAGGTGGGTCATAAAAACGTCGGTAATATCATCTCTGTGAAAGCCCAGTTTTGCCAAAGAGCCATCCAAGGTAAAATCGCCCCAACGGTAGTAATATCCAAAAAATCTGTCCGATTGTTTGTTGCCCATGCCAGTGTCTATCAATATTAAGCGATCACCGTCTTCGATCAACAGGCTTCTGGCGGCAACCTTGATAAGGTTGTTGGCATCGGCGGGGTTTGTCTTTTGCCATATTGTTTTAGGCACCACACCGAACATGCCACCGCCATCCAATTTAAAGTTTCCGGTTTCTATAGGGTATAGTTTCATTTGCTAAAGAAAGGTTGGACCGCAAGATAAGAAAAGACCAAAGAAGGGGGTTGAAGAAAGGGCTGTTTATCGAAAAAAAAAGTTCTTTTTGAAAAGAACCCTGTGAACTCGTTTAAACTCTCTGTATATTGTAACTAAAAAGAGGATGAAAAACACGATTCTTCTGTTCTGTATATGCCTTTATGCGCAGGGGCAAGCCCAGGAGTTTAATGGTCAGGAATTAAAACAACTGGATGGCCTTGGTCTTGTGGTGGAAAACTTCGATATGAGCGACCAAGGGATCAAATCAGATTTTGCCAATATTTTATGGTTAGATAAAAAAAGACGAAAACGAAAAACATTGGGTACTATCTTAACGGCCACCTCGGTGATCTTCTCTGCCATGGGTGTTTTGTCATTGGCTCAAGAAGACCCTCACGCTATTGCTGAAATAATCGGTGTGTTGGCACTGGGGCAAGGTGTTCTTCAAGGCAGTGCGACCATACCTCTTTTTAAGTCTGCCAAGAAACAAAAAAAAAGACGCAATAAGCTTATTCGGAAATACAATAAAGAATTTGAAAAACAGCTAAAATCCAAATAAATGAAAAACAGGCTAAATTTGCCCTTTACCGAGAGTATTGAAATACGAACAAATGTTGACTTTTATCAAGAATTTTTGGCTAACAGTGGTTTTGCCGAACTTTTTGATATAGAACTGGTTTAAACTTTTTGGATTGAAGCGAAAATTAATCTAAATAATTCCCCGATGGCTTTGCCTCGGGCCTGTCTGCTGGACAGGCAGGGTTTCCTATTTACCTCTCCTTCGGAGAGGTCAGAACTGCCATTTTCGGCAGTTCTGGGTGAGGTTAAATACAAACATTTCGGTTTTTGGCCCTGAGGCCAAAATGAAACCGGCGAAACCTGCCAGCCAGCAGGCTGGTACCTCTATGGCTCTGCCTCGAGGATAGTCGGTTTCAAGATTTTTTTTTTGAGTTGCATAGCAGGGCTACGGAAGAAAAAAAAGTCGAAAAAAGGGTGAAAAAGCATCATTTTTTAGCCAATTGAAAAAGTTTAAACCAGTTCATAATTGTATTTGACCCATAGAACAACCATGACCATGAACTTTTTGATCTTAAAGTGTTTTTGGCGACTAAGGGCTTGTTACAAAATAATCTGTACATTTTGTCTTGTTCTTTTGCCTCCCAAAACGCCAGCTGGCTCATCGCTAAAAATGTCCAGTGGACATTTTTTTAACGCCCTGCCCTGTTAAAAAGCCTCATTTTAGCTATGGCTATAACTTGCCATCGCATCTACTCGTCCA
The DNA here is from genome assembly GCA_024278565.1 of Bacteroidota bacterium. Taxonomy (GTDB): domain Bacteria; phylum Bacteroidota; class Bacteroidia; order Flavobacteriales; family Flavobacteriaceae; genus Maribacter_C. The sequence continues at coordinate 3,584 of JAJRSY010000213.1, read as the reverse complement.
TAGCTTACGCTATGTCGTGCCTTGTTACTGCACAAAATAACATCGCCAATTCTGTACACTTTATTTTGTAACAAGCCCTAACCCAAAAATACCAGAGACGATGGCCTTGGTCTTGAAAAGAGCACCTAAAAGAAGCTCCACCCTTTCCAATTCACCGTCAAGGTTTTTATAGATGGGGCGGGCCTGGGTTTTTATGAGTATAAAACCAACGCAATTGTCCTATCTGAAACTATAAAATAGTGATATGCCCCATATTCAGGACTAGATGCCCATGAGCCAATCTTGGCATGGGCTATTTTTAGGTTTGTGCGGAGAAACCCCTTCAAAATTTAAGACCTAAGAAATTAAAATCACTATTTTTAGCCTAAAATCAGTTCTATGCTAGAGTTGTCGGGAATTGTAATATTCGGAATCATTGCACAATGGGTGGCTTGGAGGTTAAAACTACCTGCGATTTTGCCCCTTATCCTAATAGGTTTGTTGGTAGGCTCCCTATCTACGTTATATACGGAAGATGGCGCCAAATTGATAGAGCCTGTATGGAACGGAAAAAAAGGACTGTTCCCCGGGGACGGGCTTTATTATTTTGTTTCATTGGCCATTAGCATCATTCTTTTTGAGGGCGGCCTGACACTCAAGCGTTCTGAAATACGAAATGTGGGCCCCGTGATCACCAAATTGATAACATTGGGCAGCTTGGTCACTTTTTTTGGCGCGGGCATCGCCACCCATTTTATTTTTGGCCTAAGTTGGCAAATATCCTTTTTGTTTTCCGCACTGATCATTGTCACGGGACCAACGGTCATAACCCCTATTCTGAGGAATATTCCTTTAAAAAAAGATGTTTCCACCGTATTGAAATGGGAAGGGATACTTATCGATCCGATAGGTGCATTGGCCGCTGTTTTGGTATTTGAGTTTATTAGTGTTGGTGAGGGGCAGACATACACCATAACCGCAATGCTCGAGTTCGGAAAGATTTTGATTTTTGGCTTTAGCTTTGGCTTTACCATTGCCCACGCCCTGATATTTGCTGTCAAAAAAGATTTTATTCCCCATTATTTGATGAACGTGGTCTCGCTTTCGGCCGTGTTGTTCGTGTTTGTCATAAGCGATTTTTTTGCCCATGAATCAGGTCTTTTGGCGGTAGTGGTCATGGGCATGGTCATGGGAAACACCAAGCTTCCGAACATAAAGGAACTGCTGTATTTTAAAGAATCGCTGAGCGTTCTTTTGATCTCCATTCTTTTTATCTTGCTTGCGGCCAATATCAACATTACGGATCTTAAGCTCATGTATAACTGGAAAACGGCAGTTCTTTTCGCTACCATTGTTTTTTTGATTCGTCCTTTGGGCGTATTCCTTAGTACATTGGGATCCAATCTAAAGTTTAACGAAAGGGTGTTCATTGGGTGGGTGGGGCCAAGAGGTATTGTAGCCGCTGGCATTGCTTCGCTTTTCGGGTCAAAACTATTGGGCAAGGGCGAGCCCGGGGCCGAGTATATAACCCCTTTGGTCTTTATGATAGTTCTTGGTACGGTACTGCTCAATGCGACCACGGCCCGTTTGTTTGCCAAAATCATAGGCGTGTTTCTAAAAAAATCTGAAGGAATACTGATTATAGGCGCCTCTAAGGCTTCTAGGCTAATAGGGGAATACCTGCACAAGAATGGTTGCCACGTGGTATTGACAGACAGTAACCAGGCCAATGTGGACAAGGCCCAAGAATTGGGCCTAGAGGCCATAGCGGTCAATATCTATTCCGACTCCCTTTCCGATAACATTGAACTGAACGATGTTGGCTACTTAATGGCCCTTACCGGAAATTCGGACATTAACAAGTACGCCATCAAAAAATTCAAAAAACAATTTGGGGAGAACGGTTCGTTTCGCCTAGTGGGCACTGATGAGATGAACGACCCCGAAAACAACCCAAAAGAAGGACTGTTCTCACATACCGATGACTTTGTCAAGTTGACGGAAGCGGCAAGAAAACACCCAGTACTGAACGAGATCGAACTAAAAGGCAAAGAGCATTACGAAGGCTTGATCGAAATTTCTAAAACGGACGAGGATATTGTGCCGATTTTTTTGAAAACAACAAAAAGGGACATAAAGATCATCCCCTCATTCAGTAAAGAGATCGGCGACGTCAAAGAAGGGGATAAACTCGTTTATTTGGGAAAAACGTTCGATATTGATCAAACAGTAGATGTTGTACATGAAGGGTAGAGCACTCTTATAAAAACTTTCAAGACAAATAAAACGCGTTACTTCATCTAATGGAAAACCATTAGAAAAAAATACACTTTAATCGGTATTTCACACACATTACATTATACATACTTTTATTTTAGTGATTTTCGAGTGGATATGAATGATTTTCTGTTCACCAAATTTATTAACCGTAAAAAAGAAAACTATGAAAAATAAGTTAAATGTATTGTTGGCCTTTACCGTATTGGCCATTTTGTTTTCATGTAATAAGGGTGGTGTTAATGACAACTGTTCAGAGTGCGACGGTGGCGAGATTACGATCTGTGACCTTGGCAATGGAAAAGCGGTGGCAAAAGGCAACGGCAAAGAGGTCGAAGTCACGTATAATGATGGTTCGGATTGGGATGTGGTGGTCGCTGCGGCCTGCAAGGAATTTTCTGCACTATCATCAAATTGTTATGAATGCACAGCAAATGCGGAGTCTACGGAAATATGTGAAAAAGAAGGCAATATATTTATCGACGGAGATGACCAAGGGCCACTTAAAGAGGGTGTTAGTTTAGAAGATTTTATCAAGATTTTGGAGTCCAACCCCGAAAACGACCCAAGATTGGAGGGAGTGGAGTGTAAGAAAAAATAGTTTTTACAGTCTATTGATCGAAAAGAACTCCCCGGCCGAGCCTCGGGGATAGTCGGTTTAAAGAAACAAATTATGGTTGGTGAACGGATTTCGGTTTCCGTCGGACAGATAATACAATTTAACTATAAAAGGTTGTATATGCATATCAATCGTTCAATTTCAAAACGGCCATAAATGCTTCCTGTGGAACCTCGACCCGGCCCACTTGGCGCATTCTTTTCTTTCCTTTTTTCTGTTTTTCAAGCAACTTTCGCTTTCTGGAAATATCACCCCCGTAACACTTGGCGGTAACATCTTTACGCAAGGCTTTTGTTGTCTCTCTCGAAATTATTTTTGCGCCAATGGCCGCCTGAATGGGAATATCGAACTGTTGCCTTGGAATGAGCTCTTTCAATTTTGAGCACATTTTTTTGCCGATATTGACCGCATTATCGGCATGTATTAGTGCAGATAGCGCATCGACCGGCTGTGCGTTCAATAGAATATCAACACGTACCAATTTGGAGGCGCGCATACCAATGGGCGAATAATCAAAAGAGGCATATCCTTTAGAAACAGTTTTTAAGCGATCGTAAAAATCGAATACAATCTCAGCCAAGGGCATGTCAAAAGTAAGTTCTACCCGAACCGTGGTCAAATAAGTCTGATGTGTGATAACCCCCCGTTTTTCAATACAGAGCGACATCACATTGCCTACAAAATCAGATTTGGTGATAATGGTGGCCTT
>JAJRSY010000212.1 GCA_024278565.1 Bacteroidota bacterium | reverse complement strand
CGTGCCGTTCAGGCGGGCATTCACCCATTATATCATTCACCCACCTGCCCGCCGGCAGGCGGGTTGTTTTTTAAGATGTTCATAACTAAAAAATGATCTTACCCACACAAATAGTAGTAGAACCGAACAAAGAACAAAGACCGTGGTTTTGTAATCTAATATTATTTAATTCTGTTTGTTGTGCATCTTCAAAAACTTTAAGAGCAATATGTTCAACATAATTCCTAAGTTGAGATAAAATATTTTGTGATAATAACCCTCTTTCATTAACGTCAAATTTCTCAATGTTTTTACAAATTGTTTTATCAATATCAAGTATGTGGGAAGTGATTTTACTCATTCTGATTTAGGGTTTCCTGTGGCTTGTTGCCAACAATTCAATATCAGCAATAAACCCTAAAAGTACTAATTCCCTGACAAATTACAAACCATTGGTTGTTAGGATTTAAATCGTGTTTAAATACTTACAAACGTTTACAAACGAAAGTAACTGTTTCTCAACCGAATCTTTTTGAAGGGCCGTACTAGGTTTGCCCCGTCGGATCATCGTGGTTCGATTGTAAACAGTTAAACTTTTAAAATCAGTACTATGAACGCACTTAGAAATTCAGTACAGTTGATCGGCAACCTGGGCAACGACCCTGAGATCGTAAACCTTGACAACGGCAGCAAGCTCGCCAAATTCTCAATTGCTACCAGCGACAGCTATAAAAACGCCCAAGGTGAAAAAGTAGAAGATACCCAATGGCACAATATCGTCGCCTGGGGCAAGACCGCAGAGATCGTAGAGAACTATCTGACCAAAGGAAAACAGGTCGCCCTAGAGGGCAAGTTGATACACCGCTCCTACGAGACCAAAGAGGGTGAAACAAGGTACGTCACCGAGATCAAATGCAATGAGATTTTGATGTTGGGTAAGTAAACCTTTACCGTCTTTTGCGAGGAGCATCGGAGTGCTGGTTTTGACCCACAAGGTTCAAGCGACAAAGCAAGCTGTCAGTTTTGTGTTCCAAAGTCGGAGATCGCTTCGCTGCGCTCGCGAAGACGATGGGAAGAAAAACCTGTCTTTGCGAGAAGCATAGGAAAGTTGGTTTTGGCACTTTGGTTTGAGCGACGAAGCAAGCTGTTTGTTTTGTGTTCCAAGGTAACGGATTGCTTCGCTGCGCTCGCAATATCGAAGTTATGAAAAGATCTTATATATACCTCATTACAAACAAAAACAATACGGTCATTTACTGTGGTGTTACCAGTAATTTGGTTAAACGGGTTTATCAGCATAAGACCAAATTTTATAAAGGTTTCACGGCTCAGTACAATTGTGACAAGCTGGTTTATTATGAGGAGTTCAATGACATAAGAATTGCGATACGGAGAGAGAAACAAATAAAAGCGGGTAACAGAGATCGGAAAGAACGTTTAATAAAATCAATGAATCCCGAATGGAAAGACCTGTCAGACGGATGGTCGTTCAATTTTTAACTCGTCCTTGCGAGAAGCAAACGCCATGGTTGAATTGACGAGAAGGCAGAGCGACGAAGCAAGCTGTTGAGATTTGGCGTAGAAGTTCAACAGATTGCTGCGCTGCGCTCGCGAAGACGTATTTAGGAAAATAGTATAGAATTATGATAACAATCCTTATTTTTAAGCCATGATTATAGCCGACCAAAAAAAGAAATTGCACTCCTTGCTAAAAACCCATTTTGGTTATGATTCATTTAGACCAAATCAGTTTGAGGTAATCGAAGATGTACTTTCAAACAAAGATGTTCTGACCATTATGCCTACCGGTGGTGGAAAATCGCTCTGCTACCAACTGCCCGCTCTGGCAATGAAGGGCACGGCGATCGTGATATCCCCGTTGATCGCACTTATGAAGGATCAGGTCGATGTGCTGCGAGCGAACGGTATTGCCGCAGCCTACTACAATAGCTCACAGCCCCAAGAGGTACAGCAAGAAACTTTTCAGAAACTAAAGAACGGTGAGTTGAAATTACTCTATGTGGCTCCTGAGAGCATCAACCACTTCGATATGGTTTTTCAAGAAATCGACATAAGCCTCTTCGCTGTTGACGAAGCCCATTGTATCTCATCTTGGGGCCATGATTTTAGACCTGCCTATACGCAATTGGGGAGTTTGAAAGATCGATTTCCAACTATTCCGATCATGGCCTTGACCGCTACCGCCGATCGGACCACACAAGACGATATTGTTGAACAGCTTTCGATTACTGATGCCCAGCGGCACCTGGCTTCCTTCAATCGACCGAATCTGCACTTGGAGGTCCGGCCCGGACAAAACCGTCTGAAACAAATTTTTGATTTTTTGGGAGAGCGTCCCCATGAAAGCGGTATCATCTATTGCCTGAGTCGTAAAAGCACGGAGAACATAGCGGAAAAACTCCGTAATTCAGGCTACGATGCCCAGGCCTACCATGCCGGAATGGATACCCAAAGCCGTACTTCGGTACAGGAAGATTTCATCAATGACCGTACCCCCATTATCTGTGCGACCATTGCTTTTGGTATGGGTATCGATAAGAGCAATGTGCGGTGGGTCATGCACTATAATATGCCCAAGAACCTTGAGGGCTACTACCAAGAGATCGGCCGTAGCGGGCGTGATGGCCTTGCCGCCCATACCCTGCTTTTCTACAGTTATGCCGATGTGGTGCAGCTACGAAAATTCATTGCCGATAGTGCCAATGCCACCGTGCAATATGCCAAGCTCGAACGTATGCAGCAATATGCCGAGGCACTGAGTTGCCGTCGTATCGTGCTGCTCAATTATTTTGGCGAGCACCTGACCGAAGCCTGTGGCAATTGCGATATCTGTAAGGCGCCACCTTCGTATTTTGATGCCACTGTACTCGCTCAGAAAATATGCTCTGCCATTGCCCGAATGAAAGAACAAGAACCTATGGGAATGGTCATTGATGTACTGCGTGGCGCACAAAATGCACAGGTTTTTGACAAGGGCCACCAACATATAAAAACCTATGGGGCGGTCAATGATGTTTCTTGGCAAGACCTACAGCAGTACCTGATCCAATTATTGAACCAAGGCGTACTGGAAATCAATTTTAGGGAAAACAGTCGTTTGGCATTGACACCATTGGCGAAGGAAATTCTCTATCAAAAGAAAACCGTTCAGTTGGCCATTCTTCAAAAAGAAGGAAAAAAGACCGAAAAGAAGGTACGGTCAAAGATCTCAAAAACCGATCTGTTCGAAAAATTGCGCATACTCCGCTTACAGCTTGCCAAAGAGGAGGGCGTACCCGCCTATGTGGTTTTCGGTGATGCCAGTTTAAAGGATATGGAAGACAAGATGCCCACCACAAGATCTGAATTTGCCCAAATTTCAGGTGTTGGGGAGGCCAAACTTGAAAAGTATACCGAGATTTTCTTAAAGGAAATAACGGATCATATCGAAGCCGTAAAACCGAAAACACCTACCCATGAGCAAACCTATACGTTGTTCAAAGACGGATTATCAGTAGCGGAAATCTGCGAGAAAAGAGAATTTACCGAGAACACCATTTACAGTCATTTACTAAAAATCCATACCCAAGGGGAGGCATTGGATCTGTACCAATTTATAAGCAAGGAAGAGGTAGCGAGTATAAAAGAGGCGCATAAAAAACTAGCCGATGTCGAAGGGCTCAAACCCTATTTCGAACATTTTAAAGAACAAATGCCCTACTGGAAAATAAAAATGGGGCTGTATTTGTTGGATTTGGGTTCTTAGGATTCGGGCGAAGAAGCGGGCTGTTGAATTTGTGCCCGCCGGACGGGCAGGTTCCAAAGTCAGAGATCGCTTCGCAGTGCTCGCGAAGACGTGGTTCTAATCAACCTCTGCGATCAATAACGACCACCGGTTTTCTTCCCAATTTTGATATGCGCAACTTATTGATCTCGCTGGAGCTGCAGGCTTCTATTTTGGGGGATACACGCAATTTTGACCTAAAATGATCCCTGATATCGTCCATCAACTTATCGGAGGCTGATGAAGAGGCGATTTTTATCAGGATCTCGTCAGTACCAATATCGTTGTGGTATATTTCGATAACATAATTCTCCACCTCAGCAAAATCGTTCAATAGATCGTTCATGGCAGGGGGGTACAGGGTGGTGCCCTTGTACTTGATCATCTGCTTTTTTCTACCAATTACTGGGCCCAAACGCAGGGTATTGCGTCCGCAATCGCAGGCCGAGCTGTGCGCCACAACAATATCACCTGTTTTAAAGCGCAACAAGGGCATTGCCTCTATGCCCAAAGTGGTGATGGCAAGCTCACCTTCGTTGCCATTTTGTACGGGTTGGTCGTTTTCGTCCAATACCTCCACAATGATTAATTCTGGGTGTTGGTGCCCTCCCTTTTGCTCGGTACATTCGGTAAATGCCGTACTCATTTCTGTAGAGGCGTAGGTAGAATACAAATCAATGTTCCATTTTGATCTTATCTTTTCGGTCAGTACATTGGGCGAGAAATCTTGGTTTCTAAGTGGCTCTCCTATACAGATCGCACCTTTGATGCCCGACTTGTTCACATCAATACCATGTGCCTCTGCATATTGGATCAGTATCAATAAAAAGGAAGGAACAACGATAAGATAGGTGGGTCTGAATTTTTGAATACTGTCCCACTGCAATTCAGGTATTCCCGCCCCCACACGAACAATACCGGCACCCAATTTACGAACGCCCAAAAAATAGGCAAGTCCCGCCATAAACCTGCGGTCCATGGTGGTGGTGAGCTGTAAAATATCATCTTCCCCAATACCCGCACAGGCAAAGGAGATGGCCTCGTTATAGGCCAACCGGTCGAGATCTTTATCGGTGAGGCCTATGGTCACCGGTTCGCCCAATGTACCCGAAGTGGTCACAAAATCAATGATCTTTGATTTCGGAACACAAAGAAAATCATCATTGTACGCTTGCAACTGTTCTTTGGTGGTTACGGGTATTTTCGCTAGATCTTCTAAGGTGGTTATTTCTGATGGATTGATTTTATGGAATTGAAAAACCCTTTGGTAATAGGCCGATTTTTCACTTACATACACCATAAGCTTCTTCAATTTGGTTTCTTGAAGGGTCTTTATTTCTTGAAGGGATGCTTTTTCGATTTCTGGAATCATTACCGTAATTGTCTCTTTAATTTTTTAATGTGTTTTTCAACGGCTTCCCGATCTGGCAAAGTAGTGATTTCATTTGTTTCCGCCATTAAAAATGCCCTTAAAGCCAAGGTGTCGTACCCTTTGTTCAAATAGTACCTTCCCGTTAGGTAATGGGCTTCCCAGAAATTCGGGTTCAATCGAACTAATTTAGAGAGTTCCTCAAGATCTATTTGTTCTTCCGAAGCTATTGCCTTTTGAATTTCATCTCTCAAACTCTTGTATTGTTCATAATTTTGAAAGGCATCGGTTTCCAAAAAGGAATCTGCCTTAATGTTGAGGTTTGTTTTTGATATCGAAACAGCTTCTTTGTTCATGGCGGCGTTCTTAAAAACCTCGTTCAGGTCGTAAGCGACAAACTCACCCAACTGGTACGGATTGCTTGAAACCCACACCAACAGATCTTCGGGCTGAAAAACAATGCCGTGGTGCGCCAACAATTGGTTCAATGCCTTTTCATTGCCCTGACCGATTTGTTTTTCACTCAATCCCTCTCGGTTTCTTAGAATGGCAACGGCAATTTCGGGGGTTACTTTGGGGGTTTCTTCCAATAGTTCCTCCATTCGTTGGTAACGGTATTTCGAATGGCTTTCAAGTATGTGTTTTTGATTTTTTTTATCGTTGGCATAGGCGGCACTTTGAAAGTGGTTCGAGCAGATCAATTGGTTACCGTTTGCAACTTCGTATACGCCAAAATTTTGTGGTGACACCTCAATGACCGCTGCCCTTTTGTCTTTGGCACTGCCCACAAAAATGGATTCTGACACGAACACTTCCCTTTTTCTGGCAATGGCAATGGCCTCGTCAATAGTCGAAGCGAACTGCAATATCTCTCGTGTAACCAACGAAATTGGGGTTTTGGCCACTAACGGAATTTGAGATTTTCCGGCATTGATGGTCACGGTCAACCCTTGGTCGTTCATACCCGACACCACCCCGATCATGCCCCCCCAGGTTACCGACATGAACTTATGCCCCTCATCAGGGTCTACAAAGGCAATGATCTTGTTCTTGGCAAACCCATCATCCACATAAAAATCAAAATTACGGCCTATGATCAGTTTGCCATCTTCGGTTTGGTCGCCCCAGGCAGCAAATGACGAACAACCTACAAGTGCGAGATCTTGAAGGGCATGGCCAATGTCATGTGCGCCGTGCAGGTAAAGTGCCCTTGGGTAGGGCTTGGCGATATGGTCATACGCAGTAGAGGCATACTTAGAGATCCCATAAATCTCTTTTTTGTGGTCTTCTTTAATGTTGAGGTACATTTTTCGGTTGAACCATGCCAAGAATTTTCTGAGCAAATATTGTTTTGTTCTTGACGGCACTATTTTGCCCACCTTGGTAAGCAATGCATCTTCTTGTTCGTGATAGAGCTCCTGGGTAAGGCTTCCCGTTACAAGACCCAATTCATAGGGGTTTCCCGTTACATACATTTCCCATTGGCCTTGTTGGTTTTTAACAAGAAAATTGTTTCCCAAGGTATAACTTGAGTCTGAAAGTTTGATTCGTTCGGGAATTGCTGCGTCGTACGTACTGATGTCAGGAACCGATTTTAACGATTTTGAGACCCCACATGATGCCAGCAATAGAAGGAATACTATTGATACAACTACATTTTTCAGGGTTCCCTTTCTCATTTGGTTTTTCTTGCCCGTTTCGGTTGAATTGGCCGAAACCGTTATCTTATTGAAAAATACAGTTCTTCAAATTTCTGTTCGTTCGTTTTATCGCCAATTTCTCTTTATGGTCCAACCATTTTTGCCCCCAGAACTTTCGGGCAATATTGTCAAAGTGCCGCATGAAGAATACGTTGTACAGCATATTCGCAAACCGTATCGGATGCCTGGGCAACGCTCTTAGGGTCATTGAAAAGCCGCCGTTCAGGTATTTGATATAGTGCCAGTATCCACTGGGCATGTACAGGGCATCACCATGTTTCATATTGGCCTGAATACCCTCTACATATTGTAAGGCAGGATATTTATCAAAGTCGGGGTCGTCCATATCGATCTTATCGATATTGTGGATCGAGAAGGGCACTTTATACAGGTATTTTGTTTGCTCGGGCGAGAATAACGTTACACTTTTATCACCCTCAAAATGAAAATGGACGCTGTCAGGCAGATCTATATCATAATGCATAAAGACCTTTGATTCGCCCCCGCCAAAGAATAGGGCAGGAAGCCGTTTAAAAAATTTCAGCCCAATGTCAGGAAAATCAAAGTCCTCTATCAACTCGGGCATATTTTTTAGAATCTCATAGAAAAAAATACGAAGATCGGTGGGTTGGGTCTTTAGTATTTCGATATAGTCGTACAGCCCCATTTCTTTTGTTGGGGCGTAAACACTTTGCTTGTCTTTGGCGGGCTTGTTATCATAGAGGGGTACAATTTGATCCCCGGCGCGGTCTTGAATATAGTTCAAGCACCATTTTTTATGGGCGGGCCAGTTTTTGGTGAGCCCTTCGATCAAAACCGGTTTTTGGGGTTCGTAATAGTGTTTGATAAACTCTGCTTTGTTAATATTTTTTACCCGTGTTACGGGTGTTGTTTTAAAATTTCCCATTATATGCTGACTTTTTCGCTCTCGAGTATTTTGTTCAACAGGTATTCGTCCCCTAAAATTGCGGAACAGGTAACCACACCACTTACGGTAACCCCAAGAATACCGTGCATATTGAGGCTTTGCCCGGTAAAAAAGAGGTTTCGTATTCTGGTTTTGGGAGAAATAAAGGACTTTAGCGGGTTGTTCACATCTTTGGTATAGCCGTATATAGCACCCTGATTACATCCGATATAATCGCGATAGGATAGGGGTGTAGAGGTATAGACCGATTGGATGCAATCTCTGATATTCGGAAATTTCTTTTCAAGTTCCTTAATAAAAACCTCTGCACGGTCTGCTTTGAACCCATCATAGGTCTGACCACGGTCGTTCTTATGGGCGACGGTATTGAACGTGTCTTTCCATTGCGCTACTTCTTCATAACGCATATAGGTAATGGCAGTCAGCTGATCTGCCCATCCGTCCATAACTTTCTTCACCCCCATTGATGCCAAATAACTTTCGGGCCATGTTTCTTGGGTATAGTCATGACCGTTCCAGACCCTATTGAAATCTTTGAAATGGTAATGGTTCTTGTTGAGGTATTTGAATGTTTTGGGTTTGAATACCAGATGTACACTAAAGGCTGAAATGGTACTCTCGATCTGTTCGATCCTATTGGTGTACGATTTTCTGAACTTGTCAACACCTACCAATTTTACCGTCACCTTGGGTTCAATGTTCGAGATAAAAAGGGCTCCTTTTATTTTTTTTCCATTTTTGGTCGAAACGGATACTATTTTTTTATCGGCATATTCAAAATCAACTACTTCATGGTGGTTGTAGACCTCACCACCGTTCTTTTTAAGCTGTCTGATGAGCAGTTTTGTAATTTGGCTTCCCCCTCTTACACAACGATAGGCACTTTCAATATAGGAGTTGACCGATAGGGCATGTACAAAAAAGGGGGTTTTGTCGGCCTCCCCGGCATACAGTAAATTCGAACCTACAAGCACCGCTTGCAATTTTTTGTTGTCGGTAAATGAATTGATATAGTCTCTTGCCGACTGCCCGAACAGTTCTTGATCCTCAAAGTAGGGTTTGCCCTGTTTAAGATTGTACAACGGAAATTTATTGCAGGTTTCACGCAATGCGGTACAGTACTGCCGAATACCTATTTCTTCTTCCGGGAACTGTGCTATCAGTGAATTTTGAAAATTTTCATAGCCTTGGGCATGCCTGTATTCTTTGGGGTCACCATCAAAAGTAATGATGTCAAATCCATTTGCGTCCATTTTTTGGAGGTTCAGGTCATCATAAATATCCAAATACTTGAAATAACGATAAAGGTTTTGACCCTCTGCAAGCCCCCCGATATAATGGACCCCCGTGTCGAAAATGGTTTTATCTCGAACAAAGGTCTGTAAGTTTCCACCATACTGGTTGTTCTTTTCCAAAACACAAACACTACGCCCTTCCTTTGCCAAGATTATTGCCGAGACCAATCCTCCAAGACCGCTGCCAATCACCACAACGTCATAATGTTCTTTCATTTCAATCTGATTTTTTCAATAGTATAAAGCTATCATTTTCAAAATTGATAGCGAAACCCTTCTTAAGAATGTTTTCGGTAGCGTGGTTTCTGCTTGCCTTTAAAAGTATCAATATACCTATTTCACCGCTTACTTTTTCCAATACCGACCCGCTTTCGGTAAGATTGACGATCAGTACCCTGGCTTGATTTGTCATTGCTTCCGCAATCGAGTTGGTTACCGTGATCTTGCTGTGAAAATCAGTGATAAAACTATTCTTGAAAATGGCTCGTGAATCTTGATCTGCAATATAACTGTGGATTTTTCGGTCCCTTGAATCCAATACCAAAAGAAAATCCAATAGGCCATGGTCTTCTGAAAGGTGTACAATCGTATCTTTCTTGCCAATGGCATCCACAATAGCCTTATAAGTTGATTTGTTTTTTTTGAAATCAGTGCGAACCTTTTTGTAAAGGGTATTGCCCTTATACCTGAATTCTTGTAGCAAATCATTTCGAAAATAGGCTTCGTGCTCAATATCGTTTCTGAGATTTTGAAATTCATTTTTAAAATAGCGGCTTATTTTTTTTGTGCGTTCTTGGTAACCTTCGCCAAACCGTTTGTCGGTGGTTGAAATACGATCCAAAATTTTTATGGTGACTTTACCATCCTTGATGACAAAAGTTCCCTTGGGCAAAATTTCGGAGTTTCCGTGGATCAATACGGGCAATATGTCCATATTGAATTGTTCGGCAAGAAAGAAAGCGCCTTTGTGAAACCGTTTTATCTGGTTGGTAGATGAGCGGCGACCTTCAGGAAAAGCGATCAATGAATACCCTTGCGCCACTTTTTTCCGCAGGTGGTCAACTCCCTTATCAAGTCCTTGTGATACGGGGTAGAACCCTGCTGATTGCACGGCCTTGCCAAAAACAGGCGAATTGTAGACCCAGTCATTTACCAAATAAACCATCTTGGGGTGCAGCATGCCCACTGCCAATATATCTAAAAACGAAGTGTGGTTGGCAATGATCATTACCGGTTTTTCAAAGGTTTTGTTGTTTTGGTTTCTCACCTCGGTTCTAAGAAATGGATAGCTGAAGAATACAGACCCCATCAGTTTTGAAATGGATCTGTGAAACCAACCCATTTTTATTTTTTTACTGACCGGAACAATTTTCAATACGATGCTGAACAATGATGCCAATAAGCCCCCAAGGCCAAAATAGGTAAAAGACAGTACAGAGAACACAAACTGTCGAATATTGCCCGGACGTTTTTTAGTACTTCCTATAAACACATTGAACAATAACGGTTGAACGGTAAAGGCAACAAAGACCGCCGAAAGAATACCGATTAATGAAACAAGGGAAATGGTATATAGCGCTGGGTGCTTGGCGAAAATCAATACGCCCACGCCCAAAATGGTGGTAATCACCGAAAGAAGAATCGATGTTTTATGAGTGGGCAACGCTCGCTCACCGGTTCGGTATTCTGCAAGCAGGCCATTGGTGATAAAAATGCAATAATCGACCCCAAGGCCGAACACAAAGGTTGAAATGATAATATTAAAAATGTTGAATTCAATATGCAATAGCCCCATAATGCCAATGGTCAAAAACCAAGTAATCAATATGGGAATACCAGTAACTAAAGTGAGCGACAAACTTCGATAAAAAAGCAACAAAATCAGAAGGATCACTATGATCGAATAACCGATCAAACGGTTAAAATCGTTTTTAAGGTTGCCCAGAAAGGTTTCGTTCATTCGTTGTCTGTTGATCAATAGGGTCTGTGGGTCATCTTCAAAAGCGGCATTGACGAATTTGGCATTTGCGCTATCAACCTTTATCAAAGTGGTGATGGTCGTGAAATTATTTTCAGTTGCGATGTAGTCATCGATCGTGAAGGCACTTATCCCTTCATAGTCCTTAATTGTGAGGGGGTTGAATTCTGAACCCAAAAGCGCATAAAATTGGTCGAAGGTGCTGGGTTTGAAACCCAGTTCGTTACCACTTGCAATGAGATGCCCTTGAAATGAACTGCGGGTATCGGCGCTCCAGAAATCTTGCCAACGCTTTATTCTTTCTTTTTGTGATTTTTCTGAACGAACCAAGGCGGCAATAGAGCTAAAGCCGACTATTTGATCTTTATTTTTAAGTTGTTGTAATGTAGTGTAAAGGCTGTCATTGACCTGTAACACTTCTTCACGAGTGTCGCCATAGGCGGCCAAATAAATTGATTTTGAATTGATATTGGTAAGGGCATCCAACCTCTCCCGTGCTTCGATAAGATGGGTGGGCTCAAAATTCAGTTTCGTAATATCTTGATTGAAAACCACCTTGTCATAGGTGAATATGCTTGTAATTAGAAGGATGCCAATAATTGCAAGTCCCCATTTCTTTTTATGAATACCGTAGCTTGCAATCTGGTCTAATACCGTATTGTTTTTTTCTTTTTTGAGTACGGTTTTATATACCTGCGGAATAAATAGTAACGCGAATATCGAAGAACCGAGAACACTGACCGCAGCAAAAATACCCAAATCTTGCAAGGCCTGTGATTTTAAAAACAACAGGCAGAGAAAGGCCGATGCCGTGGTAAGGCTGCTCATCAAAATGGAGGGCGCAACCTCTTTATATAGTTTTCGTACTGAATTATTGTTACGAATGTGGGTGAGGATATGAAGGGCATAATCCAAGGTCACCCCCAATAGTACCGACCCGATACCCAATGAAATGGCCGATATTTTAGTGCGTATCAAATAGAGGAAGGCGATCGATAATAGGCCCCCAAAAATAGTGGGCAAAAAGAGGATCAAGGGTATGGCCGAATTTTTGTAAAATAGAATCAGGATCAACAACAAGAACGTTACGGCAATACCCGCTGTAAACTTGATGTCTTTCTTAATCTGCTGCGCATTGGCAACGGCAACCAGGGCCGCACCAAAATAGGCGCTGTCCACCTTGTTTTCAAAAGAACTGTTCAATTGATCTTGAATCTGGTAAAGAAGGGCAACAAATGCTTCGTTCCCGACCGTTTCGTTGGGGGCGTATTTCGGGGTTAGAAAAAGTAAGATATTCTGTTCGTTCTTGCTTAGTATAAACCCATCTTTTAGAATAAAACCGTCCGCAATACCAAGTTGCCGCAATTTCTTTAAGGCGATGAACGAAAGCCCCAGTGGGTCTTTTATGATGCTTTTTTTTGCCACAATACCAGAGGGCGAGATTAGGGTTTTGTAGTTTTCTTTTGTTATCGCCGCTATACTGTCTTTTGTTATTTTCTTTCGGATGCTGGTATAGTCGGCCTCCTCTAGAAAAAGGGGGAGGTTGTTGTAAACGAAATCCATTGTTTTTTGAATTTCGTCATCGGCGATCTTGCCTTGAACGCTTTTAAGGTGCTCTTGGGCATTCTTGTCGA
Organism: Bacteroidota bacterium; assembly: GCA_024278565.1. GTDB lineage: Bacteria > Bacteroidota > Bacteroidia > Flavobacteriales > Flavobacteriaceae > Maribacter_C. Next base: position 4,017 of record JAJRSY010000212.1, on the reverse strand, counting down.
TACTGTCTAAAAATTGGGAAGCATATTCGATCAGGTCATCAACCGATCCGTTGGGTTGACGTTGAATGTTGACAATGATCTTGTCGGTAAACCGTACGGTCTTTAATACCCGTTCAAAGTCTTTGTTTTTAGAGCTTACGGGAATGAGTTTGCTGATATCCTCTTCGAACTGAATTCTTGAAATGATGGCTGCAAGCCCAAGAAAAACAATCAAAAGAGCTAAGGCTGCCCAAAGCTTGTTTTTTGAAATATAGTGATATGTGCTATAGAAGAAGCTATCCATTTTCAACTGCTATTTTCTTTTTGTCAAAAACCGAGAAAAATGCATAGGCCAATAAACCAATTAGTAGTGCCGAGACCGTTGAAAGTACGAGGCTGCCGATAATATAGGTTTTAAGATGGGCAAAAACCTCAAAATCAGTGGTCATGTCTTCCATGGTATACGAATAATCGACCCCTAAGATAAACTGCCCAACCTTAGAACTGGCGTACAGTACAAACGGAATAAACGGGGGCAAACTGATATTTGAAAAAGCGAAGGCAATGACCTTGTTCAGTTTCAAAAGTAGGGCCAGAAAAATAACGATGATCGTATGAAACCCCCAAAGCGGACAAAGACCGATAAAAATACCCAGGGCAATCGATAGTGCTTTTTTTCTAGGGGAATCGGCGTTATGTAAAAAGTCCTCGTAAAAAAAACGTTTAAACCCTTTTTTTTTAAAACGCCTGTAAAGATTTCGTGGCTTTATCACAAACAGGGCAACGATGACCAACCAAGTGTTCAAGATACTGATTCGTGTAAAATCAGCGAACGGCCTAAAATGGGAAACCCGTTCGGCTTCATCGTACAACACCTTTACCGGCACGTTTTTGACCGCAATGCCTTTCCAGGCGGCCCTCACGATGACCTCGATCTCAAACTCAAACTTGGTCGTGTAAAATGTAAGCTCTTTCAAGGCATTGATTGGGTACAGGCGATACCCGCATTGGGTGTCTTTTAACCATTTGCCCGTTTCTACCCAAAACCAAAAATTAGAGAACCTATTGCCAAAACTACTTTTTTTGGGTACGGTTTCATGTCCCATATTTCGGGCGCCGATCAACAATACATTTTTAGAATTTTCTTGTTCAAAGGCCTTGATGAAAACCGGAATATCTTCAGGAAAATGCTGGCCGTCAGAATCTATGGTAATGGAAAAAAGGAAGCCCAGTTCAAGGGCTTTTTCAAACCCTAACTTAAGTGCATTGCCTTTTCCTTGATTTTTATCGAGATGAAGCTGCTCTATTTGTGGGTATTCTTTTAGTATTGTGGCCGTAGAGTCGGTTGAACCATCGTTGATCAAAATAACATCTTGGGTATAAACAAGTACACCATCTAAAACCCTCTTCAAAGTTTTGTGGTTGTTATAGGTAGGAACGATTACGCAACATTTATAGTGCGATAATGTTTCTGAAATCGATAGCGTTGCGACAGGCAATGGCAAATTGTTCTGAACCCTAGGTTCTAATGGGTTTAAGTTTTAGCAAAGATAAGAAATGGTACTGCTAAAACAACTGCTTTTCAGTATCATCAAAGAGTGATGATGCCAAGACAAAATTCTTCACAAAATCCTGAACCTCCTTAGTAGCGGTCTTTTTATAGTTTTGCAGTAGAAATTGTTTGTCTCCCTCAATATTGTTTTTGTATTTCACCACTTTGGGCGAGTTTTCTTGAACGCTTAAACGAATACAACGTATTTCGATATTTTCAGGCATGGCAGTGACTGAATTTTCAATAAGGCCTGCACCCGTGGTGAAATATTTCTTTTTGTTTTTAACACCCTTGGCGAATTTTGCCATCAAAGTAGAAACGGCACCTTTGTAAGCGACTAGAATTTGATTGTCATCTTCGGTTACCGAAGAAAGGGTATTGTACAATTCTTGGGTGGTTTCTTTACTAGAAGCGGCTTGGGGGTATGATTTTCTGACTTTGTCAAGTTGTGCGAACGACACAAAAGTGGTCAGTAAGAAAACTGTAAGCAGAAAATTCTTCATGTTGAATTTCTTTAAACGAGTTCAGCGGTTATTTTAAAGGTTGCACTCAATTTTAGTGCCAAGGTGTCTTCAAAAAAGGTGGTGTTCTTTACTTTCACCACCTCATCAATAGTAGAAACGGTCAAGTTCAGCACCAGTGTATCGTTTTTTTCGGGATTGATGATCGCCATAAATTTGATGTTTGAGGATACCGATAAAAAGAGTTCTTTTTTCACTAATTTCTCGGTAAGCTCTTTTATGATCTGTATCATGCAAACGCCTGGCATTACCGGGTTACCGGGAAAATGACCTTTGAAAATAGCATGTTCCTTATTCAAGTGAATAGTTGCCTTGACCCCATTTTCGTTAGGCTCAAAAGACTTTACGGTGTATAACCCTTCTATTAGCATATCGTATTATTTTCTGGTAAAAATCGGTTCAATAATGCCGACCTATTTCAGTTTCTTTAAAAGCTCAGCGTTTAAAATCAAATTTGTAAGCTGCACCAATTTGGAACACCACATTGAGCGTATTACCATCACCGTCATAGATGCCATTGTTAAAATCAGAATTGAACCAATCAATATCCAATAAACCTTGTTTGTATCTGGCCTCTAAAGTCAGACCAAAATCAAACTCGTAGCCAATACCACCAAAAATCGACAGATCAAAGGGCAGCACCTCTGAATCACTGTTTCCGTTTACAAGTGATATGAAGTTATTTTCAAAATCAATATCAAAACTGGGTCCGACAATCAGGTGAAGGCCTTGATTGGGAATGATGTAAAATTTGTTGGCCAAACCTATTGATATATAGTCGATCTTTAGGTCACCAACACTTGAGATATTACTTTTCCCTCCTTGGTTCGAGTAGGTGATCTCTGGCTGCATGGCATAAAAACTTGAAAACCGAATGTCTGCATAGACCCCTAAGTAAGGGCCAACCCTAGTGTCAAAAGAGGTGTTTGAGATATTTGCAAGGTTGAACCCCGTCCGCACCCCTGGCTTGACTTTCAACTGTGCCGTGATAGAGGCTGTAAACAAGCAACTGGCTAAAAAGAGAAGTGTTTTGTTCATGTCTTTCTATTAAGGAACCGTTTTTAAATTGCTCTTAAACGAATTTGAAGTTGTAAATTCCCATGTAAAATTTGAATGTTCTTTGCAATGTTATCATTAATTTCTGAAAAGAGAAACTTTACTTTTTCCTTTCCGTTGTTGGTACTGATGATTTTCTTCAATTGCCCATCCGTCGATTTGAAATAATAATGCTGTTTTTTGTCAATCTCGGTTTCTCAAATAGTATCTCCTTGGTGTTGGAATGAACCTTGAATTAAGACATTCTCCTTTATTAATACCAAAAAATCTTTTCTAAGGATGTTGGTGATTATTTTTTTATCGATTTCATCCAAGATAAAATTTATCTTAAAATCATCTTCTCCGTATGAAAAATCAAAAACTTTATTACCCATTTCGGTGGTAAAAACCACCCTATGATCGTTGGGACCGGTTTTTTTTACGATAAAAATTCCACTGAACTTTCGGCTGTACAAATCGATGTCGGCTTTGTATATGTAGTCTTTGGAAGCATCTGAAAAATAGCTATTGGTGACACTTTTATCAATTGTTTCAATACTTTTAAAGTTGTTTCTTTTGGTATAAGAGCCACAGGAAACCAGTGCAAAAATGACAATGCTAATGAGCAAATACCTCATTTGATATTTTTTTGTTCACGACCCTATTGGTAAAGATGATTTGAGTGTAATCATCAGAAGGTTCGACCATTCTCACTTCGGTAACCTCTCCTGTTTGATTGTATGTTATTTGAAAGGTTTTTATGAATTTTGAAAAACCTTGGTCTTTTGGGGCGAAATGAACCTCGCTTTTATCCTTTTTTTTAAAGTAGGTTACCCTGAATTCATTGGCATCGAACATATCTCCCGTAATACTATTGGCAATAAGGGAGTTCAATTGTTTGAAAAGTTTGTTAGAGCCAATAGCAACATT
>JAJRSY010000211.1 GCA_024278565.1 Bacteroidota bacterium | reverse complement strand
TATCAATAATACTGTTTAGGACAGCACCTGATATTTATAAAAAACATAGGGGGATTGTTTTGGGAAATGAAGAAATATAAGCTGTAAAACCACTAATCACGGTGATTATATATTCCATCAAAATCGTTTAGGACGCCATTGATTAACAATCTATATATCAGAATTTCAAACCATTTGTTGAATTAGAATGAGTACTTTAATATTGAAACTAATAGTTATTCCCAAAAAAAAGAAAAAGCGTTTTATTCCGATAAAAAACCAATCTCTTCGATTAGAGGTAAATGAGGTGGAATACGTTCACCGAAGCTTTTTTGCACTTCACCCGAAGTCTTGCCAGTTACCGAAAATAAAGGGTTTTTGAACGAATCAAGGTCCCGTGGAGTGCGAGTGCTGCGTTTTTATTATATAAAAACGCAAGTCATGAAAACTATCTTATCTTTAATCTTTGTTCTTTTTATCTCAGTAGCCGCACAGGCACAAGATGCTTCTGTTGAAACTAAAGTAAATACTGTAGAAATGACAATTGTTACTTCTTACGAAGATGTTACTATAGGGACTGCTACCGAAGTTGCCCGCTTGTACAAGTTCAAAAATTCCAGAATAAAGAAAGCGTTGTCTTTTACCACAAAGAGAAACAAGGCCAAGATGGCTTAATTGCCTGCGAATCGAATTTACCCCCCTTTTGAAAAAACTCCAGTTTGCTACAAAATGTCTTTCGGCAGCACTTTACGGGTCCATGTTTTGATACGTTTTGTTTTACTTACCTCTGAATCGGGGTTCCACTCCAAAGTTGTTTCCCAGGCGTTTTCAGGTTTGTATTCCTCTTCTATGCCCTTGAGTACGTTTCTCGCAACCTGTTCTGAATGTATTAAGGTCACACATTCGGTGTTGAGATTTGCCGATCTGGGATCGAGGTTAAAAGTACCAATAACGGTTATCGTACCATCTACCACCATGGTTTTGGCGTGCAGTCCGAATATGGGTTTGTAGTCCAACGATTTTTGCAGTTCGCCGGTCATGATTTTCATACGCTCGGCGGCATCGGGCCTAAACTCAAATATGCGAACACCTGTTTTTAACAGCTCCTCTCTATCTGATTGATATCCTGCAAAAGCTTCCAGATTGTCGGTCGATGCCAAACTATTTGTCAATATGCGAATTTTCACGCCACGCTGCACGGCATTGCGAAATAGTTCTCGGCTCAGTTCAGAGGTTATCAAATACGGACTTTGGATATCTAAAGAACTTTTTGCGTTTTTCACCAGACGAATCAATGCGCTGGTTGAGATACCACCTCCACCGAGTCCGCTATTGCCATCGTTCTTGCCCGGTTCGTCAGAAACAAAGGCAACCTCATCGACCCAAACCAGTTCTTTCGAATTCTTAATACGTGGAAAAGCACTCGGCAGGTTTTTAATTTTCGCACGTACCTGGGGCCAAAAATTGTCAGGATCGCAGGCATATTCGTGCAATCGGTCAAAACGGTTTTCAGCGGTCGTTCCTTCTGGAAGCTCTGTGACCAGGTCAGCGGCGAAAACACTCAATTCACTATCCCAAAATTTGGTAAAGGAAGTGTTTACTTTTTTTGTTTCCTTACCGAGCAAGAGTACATCCCTATCCCTGAAATTATATTCGTGGTCGTAATCGAAATATTCATCAGCGATATTGCGCCCACCCGTTATGACCACCTTACCGTCAACGATAAAGGTTTTATTGTGCATTCGTTGGTTGGCCGAACGAAAATCAGTGGTGAACTTCTTGATCTTGCCCCAAATGTTCTTGCCGAGGTTGACGCCAGGGTTGTATACTTTTATCGTGATGTTCTCATGAGAATCTAACATCAATATATCTTGTATTTCAGCATCGACCATAATATCATCAACGAGCAGCCGAACTTTTACCCCACGATCGGCGGCCCTTACCAAATAATCACAGGCAATAAGGCCCACATTGTCGGTAGAGAATATAAAATATTGAATATCGATGGTTTCTTCTGCGTACTCAGTGAGCCATGCCCTAGCGACCATGGCCCCACCACCATCTTCAAGAACATAGACCCCCGTTTTGGTCTTCATCAGATCAGCGATGTCAGCCAGTTCTTTTGACAGACTAATGCTATCATTTCGGTGGATGTCCGAACAGAAATCAGTCTCTAAAAGAGTGGTTTTGTCTTTCTTTCCTGAACAGGAAGCAAATACCAATAGTATAGCAAACAAGGTATTTCGGAATAGATCTGTGCTCTTAGGCAGCGTTTTGTGTTGAGACATTTTATGTATGATCGGTGGTTTTTGAATCGCCTGAAGACTTTTTATGGTCATAAGGGTGGACGCTAAAATACTCCTTTAGATTAAATTTACGGTCTTCAAATTTTTCAGGTAGAATTTTAAAATGTTGAATACGGTCAACTCGAAAAGCACGATAATCTTTTCTTAGATGGCACCAAGCCATCAATATCCACTTATTCTGTGTGGAAAGTATGGCGCAAGGTTCTATTTTTCTAAACGATATATTTGGGTCATCGGCCTTTCGGTAGTTAATTTCGGTAAAATTGAAATTAGTGATTGCCAATTGCAGTTCAGAAAGGGCATTGCTGCTGATACTTGCTTGACGCGTATCAAAAACATGAAGCTGATTGTTCAACTGCTCGCTTTTTTCTAAAATTGAAGACCTGAAGACAGACTTGATTTTAATCAATACTTCCTCAAAATCAGTCACGAAAGAAGAGTCATTGGTTTTAGAAACCAAATGTTGGGCGGTGATCAGGGCATTGGCCTCTTTCTCTGTAAATTGAATAGGAGCCACAGTATAACCATCCATCAAGGTATAGCCTCTACCTTCAAGGGTGATTACCGGAACACCAGCTTCCAATAATTTCTTGATGTCACGGTAAATGGTTCTGATACTTACATCAAACTTAGTTGATAACTCGGTAGCGGTTAAAACCCGTTTTGATTTTAAGAGGGTCAAAATTGTTATAAGTCTCGATAGTTGATTCATGACAATCTTGCAATAGAATGGGTATAAAACAAAGATAGTGAACCGAGCTTCGATTCACTATCTTCTATAAAGTCTTATTTCCAAGAGTGAAGTGCAACTTTATTGCCTTCGGTATCTAGAAGCTGGGCCATAAAGCCGTTTTCGCCAATATCGGTCTTGGGCATTACCACTTTACCCCCGGCATCTTCTACTCGCGATAAAGGAATGCTTAGGTCATCACCCCCATTTAAGTAAATGGTAACCCCTTCTGCAGAAGGAGTTGCTCCATCCATTTCAACAATACCACCACCTACACCGTTGTTATCTTCATCATGGGCAAACATACCGTACTTTACACCGGGCATGGGCATTTCTTTGATCTCTGTATCTAACATGGTATTGTAAAAGGTTTTTGCCCTTTCGAAATTTTTAACTGGAATTTCAAACCAACTGATTGCATTTTTCATTGTTTTATGCATTAAAGATTAAACTCAACACAAAATTAATCTTGATTGTGTCATAGGATGTCAGGGGTATTCCTTTTGTATAAAAACTGTGCTCAATGGCTTCCTATTTCCCGTATGACGATCTAAAAATATCGATTAAGAACACTTCTTATCCGGTAAGGTGATTTTGGGGTTCGGTACGTTCACCGAAGCTATTTTGCACTTTATCCGAAGTCTTGCAACTTAGCGAGTATAAAGGATTCTTGAACGAATCAAGACCCTGTAAAATAGGGGTTGCTGCGTTTTAATTATAGAAAAACGCAAATCATGAAAACTATCTTAACTTTAATCTTTGTTCTTTTTATCTCAGTAGCCGCACAAGCACAAGATGCTTCTGTTGAAACTAAAGTAAATACTGTAGAAATGACAATTGTTACTTCTTACGAAGATGTTACTTTAGAGAATGCTACCGAAGTTGCTCGCTTGTACAAATTCAAAAATTCTAGAATAAAGAAAGCGTTGGCTTTTGCTACAAAGAGAAACAAGGCTAAGATGGCTTAATATTTCAAAGTGCTTTTTTATTTGATTATCTCTATCATTATTTCCATTCATCTTTTGCCCTTAAAAAACCTTCTTGAAATTTTTGGGTATGCCACATCAACATGAGCATACGATGTGCCAATTGGCGGGCCACCTCTTCATCACTGGGGTAATGTACTCCCATGATTTCCCTTGACATTCCCAATTCATGGCCAGGTCAAGAAATTCAGTTCTTTTTTCAGGTAGCAACTCACTCATAGTATAGGCTTGTATGTACGCCCATAGGGTATGCCCACTTGCAAAAGAGGGAGACCCCATAATCTGTAAGGGTTCAAGTTGTGGTTCAAGAATATAGGGCCTGGGTCGTAGTAAGCCATATTTTACCGCAAACTCCATCAAACGCATATCGTTCATAATACCTTGCAGTAGCTTTGAGGTAAATGGGTAGTTTGCTGCAGTGGCCTTTTCGCCCAATACTTCACGTAGCTCGAAGAACAGGTCTATTAAATTTTTGGCATACTTCGGATGACTCTCTAGCATATTGAAATCAGGCCAATACCCAATATGGGCAAGATCCATAACACGTTTCGTTTGTGTAGCCGTTCTGTTTGCTTGTAATTTCAAAAGAAAATCAAGCTCTGCTCGGGTCTGTTCTGAGCTATTGGAAGGGAAGCTAACTTCATTTACCAAAAAATCAATTTGGGAGGAGGTCAAGTAAACTGGCTTTGCCAATACCAGTGCCTGCGCATAACGACTGTACATTTCAGGTGGAAAACTTATGGTATCAAGTGGGTTGTTTTCCATTCTTTTTTCACTACTTAGGTTCTGTAGCTCTTTGTAGTGACCAGTGACGGCCTCTATTGTTTGTATTGATGAAATGGGAGATTGCTGGGCATAGCTCATTGACCAAATTAGAATGGGAAGCAATTTCAATAGTACTTTAACGGATGCTTTTTTCATGTTTTTAGGGTATTGTAATTAGTTTAAGATTAATACGATAAACCTATGACGGGGAAGTTGCTAAAAGGATGCAACATTTTTCATTTTTTCCTTTGGAAAATACTTGTAATGATCGACACTCTTTTTTTACCGAAAAATCAAGAAGTCTTGATTTCGAATCCATTTTGAGATTAAAGCATGAATGGATCTCAGCTTTCAACAATTTTCGAGCTCGTTGTACCCTACTCTTGGTTGCTGGCAGACTTAAGCTCAACCGATCGGCAATTTCATGTAGTCTCAACCCTTCAATATCCGCTAATAATAAAGGTAGCGCATATTTTTCATGTAAACAATTTAGAAGGGGTTCAAGAAAGACCGACATTTCCGAATATTTGTTTTCCGAAGTGATAACATCTCTGACCACTTCTTTGTATAGAGTTTTGCTTTGGTTTCTATAATAATCTGCAATGGTGTGATTTGCTATTTGATAAATCCATGGTTTAATGTTGTTTATTTCTTTACCGCTACAGCATGATTTATGAATCTTGAGCATTACATCTTGATGCAGATCATGGGTTAGAGATGCATTTCCGATTTTATTCAACATATAAAATTTTAAATTTTTTTCGAATTGCAACCACAACTGCCAGACTTGCTTGTGTTTTGTTAATTCCATATTTTTTTTATTTCCGTCCAGTGTCGTGTCAAGCCTCAGATGATGGTTAAGTTGATGTTGTTTTTTGAATTTTACGAAATTAGAAAAAGTAAACATAGCCGTAGCTACGTGAATCTTTTTATAATGAGTAAAAACGAAAAAGAACAAAACTTGGGGCGTCATTTGAGTCATGACACGACACTAGGCCAAAACGAACCATACAGTAGCATGGTAAATTGGTGACTGTATACAAATTACTGATTTTGTTTTAGATAAATACTTCTAAATTCCCGAGGGTGTACGACAAATTTCCCTTTCTGTTCAATAGAATACCATTCTACCGGACTGTCCTCCCCCGACCCCTCCAGAGGGAGGGGGACAGATTCTGCAAAAAATAGGTGTCGAGAAACGGTTCCCTCCCTTCGGAGGAGGGTTAGCCTGCCTGGCCGGACAGGCAGGGTGGGGACGGCTCCAAAGCGAAACTGTCCAGACCTGTTCGATTTAGGGAAATTTGTCGT
>JAJRSY010000210.1 GCA_024278565.1 Bacteroidota bacterium | reverse complement strand
CTGTGCCGATATTTCTTCTACATCAAAGCCAAGTGTACTTCCGAAAGAAGTAAGATCATTAATATCGGCCGTACGGTTTCGGCCAAACCTATGGTCATAACCGATAATGATTTTTTTGGCACTTAAGCTATTGACCAACATATCCCTAACAAACTCAGTGGCCGACAATCGTGAAAATTCTTTGGTAAACGGATGAACGATAAGGTAATTCAACCCCAAATTCTCGAGAATTTCAATCTTTTCGTCTAGCGTGTTCAAAAGTTTGATTTCTACATGTTCTTGCAATACCATTCTTGGATGCGGAAAAAAGGTGAGTACCATTGATTTCAATTTCAATGTACCTGCGTTCTTTATCAATCGCTGCAGTATTATTTTATGCCCAATATGTACCCCATCAAAAGTACCAATGGTAATGACCGTAGAATGCTCTTTGTCGTATTCAGATATGCTTTGGACTGTAACCACGTAAGAAAAATAATAAAAAGACTTATATTTGATTTTGGATTAAACCCCCATAATGGCTACAAAACTACGTCTTGTTTTTACAATTACCATAGCATTTCTTTCCTTTTACGGATCCGCTCAGAGCGATTATTGGCAGCAAGAGGTTTCAAAAAAAGAGCTGGGCCACGATTTTTCAACACGTTTTGACATTAGAAAAGGAAAAATGTTCTCTTTTGATGCCCCTCTTTTTAAAAGCAGATTAAAAGGTGCATCGCATGCCAATAAACGTTCTGAAATCGTTTATTTTCCGAACGAAAAAGGTGAAATGATTGCTTTTGAAGTTGCTGAATCACCTATACTTTCCCCTGGATTATCGGAAAAATACCCTCAAATAAAATCGTACGTGGGTCACTCTATAGGCCATTCAAAAGATAAAATTCGTTTCAGTGTTTCGCACAATGGTATTCAAAGCATGATAGTGCATGCAGATCAAAGGGGAACTACTTTTATGCAAAAGTACGCTCACAATACGTATGTGGTTTACACAAGAGATTCTAATGCTACGCTAGAGACACCTTTTGTCTGTACCACAAAATCAGCGGTAGAAAAGCGCTTGCAAGCTACTGCACTAAAACCTGTTGATGGTCAAATATTGAGAAAGTTTAGGCTTGCTGTATCAGCATCTGGTGAGTATACCGAACATCATGGCGGTACCGTTGCAGATGCTTTAGCTGCCATAAATGCAACCGTAACCCGTAACAACGAGGTCTTTGAAACAGATTTGGGCGTAACTTTTGAGTTGGTTGCCAATACCGATGCCGTGATATTTACCGATGCGGATACCGATCCCTATAGTGGAAGCCTTAGTTCAAAAGTACAGAACACATTAACAAGTACCATAGGAGCTGAAAACTATGATATAGGTATTTTGTTCAACAAGGCCAGTACGGGCGATGGCAATGCGGGCACGATCGGATCGGTATGCATTGACAATAGAAAGGGAAGTGCTTACGTATCAGGCCCAAACCCAGAAGGCGATCTTTACGATCTTGATTTTGTCGCACATGAATTGGGCCATCAGTTGGGTGCCAACCATACTTGGTCACATGAATCAGAAGGCACCCAAGTACAGGTCGAACCGGGCAGTGGCACCACCATTATGGGCTATGCGGGCATTACCGGCATAAACAACGTAGCTGCCAATGGTGATGATTATTTTCATTACTTCAGCATTGTTCAAATTACCGACCTATTGGCCACCTTGGGTTGCGCAGAAATAATCGACTTAACGAATATTCCTCCCGTTATAACGCCAACAGGAAATTTTGTTATTCCCAAATCAACGGCCTTTGTACTTACCGGTAATGCAACCGATGCCGATGTGGATGATGTGCTGACCTATGCTTGGGAGCAGATCGATAACGGTATGGTGACACAATCCACTTTCGGCCCCAATAACCCTAGTGGAAGTAATTTTAGGTCTCAAAAACCCTCCACAGACCCTCAGCGCTATTTTCCGAAATTAACAAGTGTACTTGAAGGCAACTTGACGCAGACCTCCCCCACCGTCAATTCGGCCTGGGAGACCGTTTCTGATGTTGAACGTGAAATGAATTTTGCGTTGACCGTACGTGACAATGCCATTGGTGGTGGGCAAGTAGTTTCAGATCTGGTCAATATATTCGTAGTCAATAATGCGGGGCCGTTTGTAGTCACTTCACAAACAACGAACACCGTATCAAGTGCGGGCAATCTCGAAGAAATAACCTGGGATGTCGCCAATACCGACAAAGCACCGATAAATGCCCAAACCGTTGCTATTTTATTATCAATTGATGGCGGGCTTACATTTCCCATTACCTTGGCAGCGAACACAATCAATGATGGAAACCATAAGGTCGTTCTTCCCGGAACCCCAACTACCGAGGCCCGCATTATGGTAAAGGCCAACAACAATATTTTCTTTGCCGTCAACTCCTCGAACTTTACCATTGATGCCTCTGAAATTGTATTGAATTTCACCGATTTGGAATTCGAGGTATGCCAATCAGATATTTTGGCCGCACCCTTCACCTATGAAACCTATCTTGGTTTCAATGAAGAGGCAACATTCAGTGTGGTTACGCCCCCTGAAGGAGTCGATATTTCATTTTCACCGGAAACCGCAGTTGCCAATAACACCCCGGTCGCTATTACATTCACCAATACGGGCAATCTTCCTGTGGGCAGCTACCCGATTCAAGTTTTGGCCACTACTGCAAGCACCACAAAAGAAATTACGATCGACCTGAACATCTACAATGTTGGTTTTACCGATGTTGTTTTGGTAGCCCCTGCGGACGGACTTGATGACACATCAACCAACATGCTACTGGAATGGGAGGCTGATATTCTCGCAACCTCCTATGACATTCAAATTGCAGCCGATATGGCATTTGCAAATATCATTGAAACGGCTTCTGCAATCAGCAATTCATACGCTCCCTCCAATTTAGATAATGAGACTATTTATTACTGGCGTGTCAAGCCCGAGAATATTTGTGGTGAGGGATCTTTTAGTTCCTCTTTCAGCTTTACCACGGTTCAGTTTGATTGCACCCATAAACCAGCTGCCGGCCTTCCACTTGCCATTTTAACGACCGGCACACCTACCGTAACTTCTAAAATATCATTTTTTGAAGACCTACAAGTGGCCGATATCAATGTTAATCTAGAAATTGACCATTCTTTTCTTTCAGATCTGGTGGTCAGTTTAACTTCACCTTCAGGCACGACAGTAATACTTATAAGCAATTCATGTGGTGACCTAAGAAACCTCAATGCAACTTTTGACAATAGTGCATCGAGTTTTATATGTGGCGGAACCCCGGCAATTGACGGTACCGTAAAGCCTTTGGCCTCATTGAATTCTTTTAACGGGGAATCACTTTTCGGTGAATGGACGCTGACGGTCAAAGACAATGCCCCATCAGACGGGGGTTCGTTAAAAGCCTTCTCTTTAGATGTATGTACAGAAGGCAAGTTCAGACCTGATGAAGATAACGATGGCATATTCGATGACGGCCCCGATCTATGCTTGGGCACACCCTTGGGCACACAGGTCGACACTACGGGATGCCCCATTTACTTTTTTCCGAATGATAATTTTATAGTGGAAGCAAATAGCGAATCTTGCCGTAACAGCAATGATGGCTCTATTAAAATAGGTGTTGAATTACCATTAAACTATACGATTACAGTAAGCGGAAATGGAACAAACCTTACTGATAGTTTTACCGGGTCTTATACGATGACCGGTTTAATGGCCGGCGCCTATACCCTATGTGTTGTTGGCACTGATGGCACTTTAGATTATGAAGAACAATGTTTTGTGGTGGTGGTCTCAGAACCGGAAAAACTGGGTGTTGTATCTAAAACGTCTTTGGATGGAAAAACCGTGGAACTTGAATTGCAAGGTGGCGAACTGTACAATATAGAATTGAACGGCGTACTCACACAAACGGAAGCATCACAGTTCTCCCTAGATTTGAAAGCTGGTCCAAATACGCTAAAAGTATATACAAACCTTCCTTGTCAAGGTATTTATGAAGAGCAGTTTTTATTTTTAGAGAAACCTGTGGTATATCCGAATCCGTTTACTGATCTTGTCAAGATCAATTTCGGTGCCACGGTAGAAGAAGTTACCATCAGTATATTTTCATCTCACGGACAATTGGTGCAAAGTGAAAAACACCAAGTCAATGGCACCGAAATAGAACTGGACCTTTCTGCCTTGGCTACAGGGCTGTACTATATTGAATTTGAAGGCGGCAATGTAAGAGGAACAGCTAATATTATAAAAAGATGAGGATTTTACCGCTACTTCTAATAGGTGTTCTTTTAGCGGGCTGCAAGAAAAAAAACACCCCAAAACCACCGGAAAAAGCCAATTTGGTTTTTCCGCAAAAGAACTCAGAATGTACCACTGGGCAAGAATTGAACGCAACTTCAAGTCAGGTCGAATTCAAATGGCAAACAGCGAACAATACTGAGACTTATGTACTCCGGGTTACCAATATAACTACGGGCACGGCCCAAACGATTAGTACATCGGACACCTCTGCTAAACTTCCCTTACAAAAGGGAGCGCCATATTCTTGGTTGGTAATCTCAAAAAATTCGGGGGTGATCAAAACGGTATCAAGTGAAACATGGCGGTTTTACAACTCGGGATTTCAAACCACCTACGCACCTTTTCCCGCAGAGATCATCGAACCAAAATCAGGGGCATCGGCCTTTAAAGACATCAACAATGATGTTGCCTTGCAGTGGTCAGGTGCTGACATTGATAATGATATCGTTGGTTTTGAACTGTACTTTTCAACTGAAACACCACCAACCTTAATCGGTTCGCCCGGTGCCGGTGCCACCACTAAAAAAGTAGCTGTAGTTGCGAACACCATTTATTATTGGAAGGTCATTACCAAAGATAGCGAGGGAAATACTTCTGATTCAGGAATTTTTGATTTTAAAGCGTTATAGGTTTCAACTCCCGTTAAACAGGTTCATGGTATTTTTTACACCTGACAATACAAAAGAACGAATAAGTTCGGTAGATTTTTCAAGACGCTCGGTTAACGCTTCTTTTTCTTTTTCGCTCCACTCACCCAAAACATGATCTACCTGTCTTCCT
>JAJRSY010000209.1 GCA_024278565.1 Bacteroidota bacterium | reverse complement strand
CATTGGACAGTAGATTGGTCGTACAGTTATCAGTGAACAGTTATCAGTGAACAATAGATAGACACTAGGTTATTGATTATGGAACCTACAAATAAACGAAAAACAGTGAACAGTTATCAGTGAACAATGAACAATGAACAATGAACAATGAACAATAGATACTAGGTTATTGATTATGGAACCTACAAATAAACGAAAAACAGTGAACAGTTATCAGTGAACAATGAACAATAGATACTAGGTTATTGATTATGGAACCTACAAATAAACGAGAAACCATCACAACAAAAAACCAACACAAACCATGCAGTTATTCTACAACCCCCGTTTAGACAATAGTGCCGTACAGTTTACCTTTAGTACCGAAGAAAGCAAGCACATTGTAAAAGTACTTCGCAAAAAAGAAGGTGATATTTTGCACATTACCAATGGCAAAGGATACTTGTTCGAAGCCAAAATTCTCTTGGCCGACCCAAAAAAATGCAAGGCCGAAATAGTATCAACGACCAAAAAACACGAAAAAATGTTTTGGCTTCACATGGTAGTGGCCCCCACAAAAACGAACGATCGTTTTGAATGGTTTTTAGAGAAGGCCACAGAAATAGGCGTACATGAGATAACACCTATAATTTGCGAAAACTCAGAACGAAAGGTATTAAAGCCCGAACGGATGGAGAGGGTAATACAATCGGCCATGAAGCAATCACTACAAACATTTCTTCCAAAATTGAACAAAGCGGTTTCTTACAAAGATTTCATTGCCAAACCCCAAAACGGACTCCTCTTTGTGGCCCATTGCAGAAAAGGTGAAAAAGTCGAACTCAAGAGAAGATTGGCACCAGATAAGGATGTTACCATTCTTATCGGACCAGAAGGTGATTTCTCGCAAACAGAAATCAATAGTGCCTACGACAAGGGGTTTATACCCATTTCATTGGGCGAAAATCGTCTGCGTACCGAAACAGCGGCAATAGTCGCATGTACTACCGTGGTCATGATAAACAACGGCTAAGTCAATTACGTATCTTTACCCCATGCGGACAACAAAAATAGTTTTGCTTACAATCATCTTGGCCGTCTTCACATCGTCGAGTGCACAAGAATTGGCCATCTTAAAATACAGAGGTGGTGGTGATTGGTACGCCAACCTAACGGCCTTACCAAATTTGATTCGTTTCTGCAACGAAAACATCAATACAAAAATCAACGAAAAACCAAAAACCGTTGAGGCGGGCGACAATGCAATTTTTCAATACCCTTTCTTGCACATGACGGGCCATGGCAATGTTGTTTTCTCACCAGAAGAGTCCGAAAATCTCAAAACTTATTTACTTTCGGGCGGGTTTCTACATATTGACGACAATTATGGAATGGAACCCTATATACGAAAAGAACTTGTTAAAATTTTTCCAGATAAGGAATTGGAAGAACTGGGAGCAGATCACCCTATATTTTCACAAGAATATAAATTTCCAAAAGGCCTTCCCAAAATTCATGAACACGATGGAAAACGCCCCCAAGCCTTGGGCATTTTCAATGAAAATCGACTGATCTTATTATTTACCTTCGAATCAGATCTGGGTGATGGCTGGGAAGATCCTACAGTGCACAATGACCCTGCCGAAGTTCGAGAAAAGGCACTGAAAATGGGTGCGAATATCATATCTTACGTTTTCAAAAACTAACGAATGACCTCAAAAACCCTATCGAAAGGAATTTTACGGGCACTCGCCATAATTGCTGGCATTCTATTAATAGGTTACTTCTTGTACCAAATACGTTCGGTACTGGCCTACATCTCAATAGCAGGGGTTATCTCACTTATGGGGAGGCCGATCGTACTATTTTTAAGAAGAAAACTTAAATTCAACAATACCATTGCCGTAATCGTTACCATGCTCGTACTAGTGGGTATCATTGTAGGTGTTATCGCCCTCTTTATACCACTATTGGTACAACAGGGACAAAACCTTTCGTTACTCAACATGGAAGCCCTACAAGGTAATGTAGAACATTTATACCATCAGATCACATATTATTTTGATGTCAGCTCTGCTGAAATAGAACAAAGTATCAAAAATTCTAAAATCTTTGCAAACCTTGATTATGGCTTTATCCCCAATTTCCTGAATTCATTTATTGG
Organism: Bacteroidota bacterium; assembly: GCA_024278565.1. Lineage (GTDB taxonomy): Bacteria > Bacteroidota > Bacteroidia > Flavobacteriales > Flavobacteriaceae > Maribacter_C. The sequence continues at coordinate 12,595 of JAJRSY010000209.1, read as the reverse complement.
TGTTCTCGGTGGTCTGAGTATTGGCCTGTTCTCCGTTTTGTTCATCACTTTCTTCTTTCTAAAAGACAGCAAGTTGTTCGAAGATGGCCTGTTGGTCTTTATTCCCCAAAATAAAGAAAGTCGCCTAAAAAAATCAATAGACACCATAAAAGACCTTTTATCTAGATATTTTGTTGGTCTTGTATTCCAAATATTGATTCTATTCGTGATTTATGCGGCAGTTCTCTTTATTTTTGGGATAGAGAATGCCATAGTCATTGCCTTTCTTTGCGCCCTTTTGAACCTGATTCCGTATGTAGGTCCGGTCATCGGCGCCGTACTTATGATGCTGCTGACAATGACCAGTAATCTGGGTGCTGATTTCAGCACCGTGATATTGCCAAAAACCAGCTATGTGATGATCGGTTTTGCCATAGGCCAATTGATCGATAATTTCTTCTCACAACCCTATATTTTTTCGAACAGTGTAAAGTCGCACCCGCTCGAAATTTTTCTTGTAATTATTATAGGGGGACTGCTCTTCGGAATCACCGGAATGATCATCGCCGTACCCGCATATACCGCAATAAAGGTCATTTTAAAGGAGTTTTTAGCTGAAAATAGGATTGTAAAATCATTGACGAAAAATTTATAGTTATGCTTGTGATAAAACTATTTAAAATACTGGTTAACAATATATTGATAGAATAAAAAATAAATACTGACATTGTGTCAGTTTTGCTAAATGGCCCATTTTTCGATGGAGTTTCGAACAGAGAGCCTGCCCAACGGTCCGATGGCAAAGAACAAACATTAACCAACCTAAATGGAAACCAAATTTTAACGCTCGATTATAATAGTGCCGACTCTTCCATCACTACCCTCAACATAGAGAACAAAAAACTATTTAAAACAGAGAAAGACATCTTTCTTCTCAGGGCAAAAGCATTTAAAAAAGTGTTGTATTGATTTGGATCGAATGTTATAAAGCTATATCTTGCCAGTATCATTTTTCCCTGATTTTGGTCGGGGAATAAAAAAAATGATCGAATACTATGCCCCTCTTCAAGCCACAGTAAATCGGCCGCATAAAAAGGTCCGGCAAAAATTGGAATGATGACGGTTTTGGAATGGTCGATGTAATCGCCTTGACTGCCACCTGACTGGGGCAATTGGTCAATAAACCCAAACCTCAAGGTTTGAAGCAACGGAATAGGAAATTTTACTGCGAAACTTCAGACCCTTATTCATCAATCAGTAAAACAGGAAGAGAATTGTCTGCTAATTAAGAGGGTTACAGATTTCAGCTTTTTCCTATTTAGATTACTCTAAATTATTTGCTTAGTCCCCAAGAAATAGATGTGAGCAGGCAGGAGGACAAGGACATTGTTCAAACCTGTCTGCCGACAGGCAGGTATGGACTTGATTACATTGCCAATTACTTGCTCAACGCTCTGAAACCAATGGATTTGAACATAGCACAATGTTTGTCATGTACTTAGGTTATCGGGCTTAATTCCCTATATTTGTCCATGTCTAGATATAACCCTCAGAACCTGCCCCCTGCTAGTTCAGGTGGGGCTGGTCACCTGAACCAGCAGGTGGGTTTCTAATGCTGAATTAAATCAAGTATCAATTTTAAAACCTAATAAAATGATCACAAAAAAAATAGCCTTATTAATGGTACTAGCACTTATGTGCAACTCTTTTCTCTTTGCGCAAAAAGGAACATACCCGAAAATTATAGATAACGACCTTATTTTTGAAGGGGACAAATGTAGTTGGGACGCTGATTCAGTTCATACTTTTTCAATAGTGGAGGCAAATAAGGATGGCTATAAATATTGGGCATATTACGCACTTGACCATTATAATGAAAGGGATTCCCAAATTAGAAAAGGTGGCCTGGCACGAAGTAACGACCTTGTACATTGGGTGAAATATGACCATAACCCGATTATAAGCAATAACTGCAGATGGCCAACAGTTGTTTTCCATAATGAAACATTTTATATGTTCTATGCCGAATACAATGACGAGGTCGATAGTAGAATTGTAATGCTGAACAGCAAAGATGGCCTTACCTTTGAGAATAAGATCATTATTACAACCTATACAAAGGGAGAGCAAAACCAAAATCCGTTTATTTACTTTGACAGCAATGATAATAATTTTTACCTCTTCTACTACAACGGTACCGAACGTGCCGAAAAAGATAAAAAATGGAATATTTATGTTAAAAAATCAGATGACATCCTAACTTTAAAAGATAAGGAGCCAATTGAGGTCATTTCTTCAAATGAAACCATGGCCGCACCTTCAGTTGCATTCTACAATGGAAAGTACTATTTGTTGGTCGAGGAATTCAACGATAGCAAAACACAAGACAGGTGGGTGACCAATGCTTTTTATTCTGACAAGATCGATGGGGAGTATAAGAGCGTAAGCAATAACCCTATTTTGGATGACAACGATGCTTGTGCCTTTCAATACGTGTTCGATAATAATTTATATGTCTCTTACTCCCACGCCATAAACCTAAAAGAGAGTATCTGGAACTTAAGAATGTTAAGACTAAAATAAATGAATAAATTTCTAGCTGAGATATTAGAACAGCCAAGTGCCTTAAAGAGAACTTTGGACCACTATGTAGATTTTCAAGGAAAAGATGCCCTTGAAAAGGTAAAGAAAGTTTTTGATGATAATGATTTTGAGCAGGTTGTCTTTACCGGTATGGGAAGTTCTTATTTTACTTCTTTTGCCGCATCTAGCCTATTCAATTCCCTAGGTATACAGTCATTCGTTGTCAATGCTAGTGAACTACTGCATTATAATAATTCTCTATTAGAGAAAAAAACATTGCTCATTTGCTTTTCCCAATCGGGAGAAAGTTTTGAAATACGGGAATTATTAAAAATACTTTCTATAAATGTTTTTTGTATTGGCATCAGCAATGAAGAGGATAGCACCTTAGCCAAATCCGCGAACATTGTTTTGCTGAGCAAAGCGGGCAGAGAAGATATGACCTCAACAAAATCGTATATATCAACAACCTTGGTTTCCTTTATTTTAGGATGGTCACTTGCTGGCAAATGGGACGGCAACAAGATAAATGCCATCAACGATCTAATTGGCAACTTTGAGGCCGGTCTTACAAATTATCATGCATGGGTTGATAAAACGATAAGCTTTTTAGGCGAATTACCGGCCTTGACGATTATTGCCAGGGGCCCGGGTATTTCTACCGCATTACAAAGTGGTTTAATGTTCAAGGAGACCACAAAAACTCCTGCATTCGGAATTTTGGGCGGAGAATTCAGACATGGCCCGATGGAAATGGTACAAGAAGGTTTTAAATCCATCTTATTTGCATCAAAAGGAAAGACATTGCCCCAAAGCATAAAAATGGCAGAAGATATCGCTCGTTTTGGTGGTAAGGTAGTGCTTATAACAAATGCCCGAACAAACCTATCTAACGATAATATATTGGTATTGCCCATTGAGGAACAAGATGAATTTTTATTCTCCGTTCAAAGCATAATCCCAATCCAGTTATTTATAGACTCTTACAGCAAACAAAAAGGATATGAAGCAGGTAGCTTTGCGCATGGTGCAAAAGTAACCGAAGTTGAATGAGCACGTGATGAGAGAAAAGAACAACTACTTATTATTCGTTACCATACTGTTGTATATTTCATTCGGTCTACTTACTTCTGTCATCGGTGTAATAATCGATAAATTTCAGGTAGACTATGACGTTTCCCTTTCGGTCGCTGCCTTACTGCCCTTTGCCTTTTTCTTGGCTTATGGAATTACCTCGATCCCATTTGGAATAGCCATGGACAAATATGGTGCTAAAGTTGTATTGCTTATAGGGGCAACCTTAATGACCATTGGTTCTTTTCTACTCTATCTAAGTAACAACTATATGCTTGTTATTCTGATGATATTTTTTGTAGGCGTGGGTGTTACCGCTATTCAAATTGCAGGAAATCCGTTTATACGGGAATTGGATGAACCAAAAAAATACACGAGTAATTTAACCATTATTATTGGTATTGGTTCGCTAGGCTATGCTTTTAGCCCTGTATTGGTTCCATTAATCCAAAATAGTGGTCATTCTTGGAATACCGTATATTTATTGTTCGGAATTATAAATGCAATCATATTGGTGTTACTGTTCTTTGCAAAATTCCCTAAAGTAAAATTAGAAGAAGAAGAAAAAATTGAATCCTCACAAATTACTTCTTTGTTAAAAAACCCGATTATTATTACTTATGGGCTTGGTATCTTTTTTTATGTAGGTGCCGAAGTTGGTGTATCCTCATATATTTTAACCTATATGAGTAAAATTCACGGGGTAAGCAATAGTCAATCTTTTTGGGAAGAAGGTTCGTTATTGTACACCGCTTTCCCATCAAAAATAGCATTGGTTATTGGTTTGTTTTGGTTGTTTCAAGCTTTTGGCAGATTAATCATTTCCCCGATAATGAAATATATTGGTGAAAAGAAAATTTTCATCGTACACAGTTTAGGAACGGTAATCGCTCTTATAGTGGCAGTTACCGGCAATGCCAATACAGCACTCATTGCATTTGCCCTAGTAGGTTATTTTACCTGCGCCTCGTTTACTGCAATATTTAGTGCCACAATCAATAGTTTTAAAGAAAATCACGGCACGATATCCGGAATTTTGGGTACTGCCATTGCTGGAGGGGCTTTTGTTGGTTGGCTTGTTGGTTATATCGGAGAGACTTTAAATATGAATTGGGGCATGCTGATCAATATACTTGCATTTGGGTACGTTTTCTACCTAGCTGTTTGGGGGAAAGGGAAATTAGACATCAATAAAGATATTGCAGTTGAAAAATAAGATTGTCTTAGGAATTGATTTAGGTGGCACAAAAATCATGGTAGGCGCTATCGCTTTAAATGGTGAGGTTCTTGGCATACCTGTTAAACTGTTAACTGAAGGCAATGATCCTTCAGAAAAGATCATAAAAAAAATCACCGATTCCGTTGAAAGTGTATTAAAAAGCTTAAATAGGAACATTACCGATGTTTTGGGCATAGGAATAGGCTCTACAGGCCCTTTAAGCATCAATGAAGGCACCATACTTGAATGTCCACAATTGCCTACAATGAACTTTTTTCCCTTACGTAAGACCATTGGAAATTATTTTAACGTTCCGGTCTTTATGAACAATGATGCCAACTGTTTAATTTATGGCGAAACCATTTTTGGTAGTGCTTCCAACAAAAAAAATGTTGTTGGTTTTACATTGGGCACAGGTATTGGATGTGCTATAATATTGGATGAAAAGATACTAAATGGGTCAACCGGTACTGCAGGGGAAATTTGGCCTTCACCCTACCGATCAGGTATTATTGAAGATTATATTTCAGGTGAAGGTGTAACTAAATTATATAAATCTATTTCAGGAAAAGAAAACTCTTCTGAAAATATTTTTGAACTCGCAAAAAATGGCGATACAAATGCAATACAAACATGGAAAGAATTTGGAAAACATTTGGCTGTCCCAATTTCTTGGTCGATCAATTTAATAGACCCTGAACTTGTTATACTAGGTGGCTCAATTTCAAATGCGCATAAATTTTTTATGCCCTCTTTAGATAAACACTTAAGAAAACGAATATGTCCAGAACCCGCTCAAAAAACAAAAATAGCCATTGCTAATTTAGGTGATCATGCAGGTTTTATAGGTGCTGCTTGTTTAGTGTTGAAAAATGCGGAAGGGTCCAACAAACAAATACAAAAACACTCAAAATCATGAATAAAATCAAATCTGCCCTATTATTGGCCATAGTCGCCATTGTCGTTCTATCTTGTGCAAGCCCAACCTCTGATACACCTGTTGACAATATCACTGAAACTTTTCAGAAACAAATTTTAAAAGAATGGAAGTTAGAAGCGTCCACCCAGGTACCTGATGCGGATGCTTCTATATCTTCTGTAGATTTCAACAGCGACAAATGGTTGGATATAGAAGTTCCAACTACCGTTTTAAGAGCTTTGGTAAAAGCAAAGATATACCCAGATCCCCATTTCGATCTCAACAATTTTAAAATACCCGATGCCAATGATGATATGAACAAACGATTTGAGCTGGAAGGTTTTACACATTTAAAGGGAATTCCAAACCCATTTAAGGACCCATACTGGTTTAGAACGGAATTTGAGGTACAAGAATCAAATCAAGGAAAAAGAACCTGGCTTAATTTTGATGGTATCAATTATCGGGCAGATGTTTGGCTGAACGGCAAAAAAGTTGCTGACCATAATGATATGGTAGGTATGTTTACACGCTTCAAGTTTGATGTAACCGATAAAGTAAATAAAAACGGAAAAAATATCTTGGCGGTAAAAATACATCAAGTGGACAATACCGGCAATGCCATACCTGGAAGGCAGCTCGATGTTTTTGGACATCCAAGAGGTCAAGGGAAAGAAATTTTTAAAGATGCGACACTAAAATTTTCAGCGGGATGGGACTGTGCACCAGTAGTAAGAGACCGTAATATGGGTATTTATCAAGATGTGTTCTTGACCTATACAAATGCCATAGATATTATAGACCCTTATATTGTAACTGACCTTAATCTTCCTGATACCACTTCTGCCGATATATCTGTAACAACAGAATTAAGAAACGCATCCAATGTTCTGGTAAAAGGTATTTTAAAAGGAAGTATCGATATGATCAAAGAAGTGGATTTTTATACCTATAAAAAAACTAGGCCAGGTAATATGGAAACCATTTCTTTTGAAAAAGAAGTTGAAATTCCTGCCGGAAAAACGATAACGGCAAGTATGAATTCAACAGACTTACCTCAACTTGCTATTAAAAACCCATATTTATGGTGGCCAAATAATTATGGGCTGCAATATCTTCATAATTTAAAACTGACTTTTGAGGTTGATGGAATTGTTTCTGACATAGAAAACACCATGTTCGGAATTCGTACAATAACATCTGATGTTAAAGAAATCGATGGTGAATTTGGACGAACTTTTTATGTGAACGGAAAACGTATCTTTTTAAGAGGGGGCTGGTTACAGCCAGATATGATGTTGGATATGAATAAAAAAAGAATGTACGGTGAAGCTCGCTTATTGGCAAATGCAAATGTAAATATTTTGGCCAATGAGGATATGCCCTCACCCCCATCACATATAATGGAAACTTACGACAAGTATGGGTTGCTTATGTGGGAAACTTTTTACCAATGCTGGACCAGCTACCCTGGAACAGACCTGTTCAACAATCCTGAAGATGCAGATCTGGCAATAAGGGATGCCGAAGACATTATAAAAAGGTACAGAAATCACCCAAGTTTATCTATGTGGACTTTTCAATGTGAAACAATAATAAGAGAGGAAATTTATGAACCAGTACGTAACCTGATTCTTGAAATGGATAAAACCAGACCATTCGTTCCAACAACGAGCTATGGATGGGATGTAGATAAACTAACGCCATATATGAGAAAAGACCTGCCAACGGGAATGACAGATGAAGGAGCCCCTGATTACACTTGGTATCCGCACAGGTATTATTTCGATATGGTGAACAAAGTGCATCAGCAAATGTTCAGAAACGAAATGGGCGTTCCTTCAGTACCAACCTATACTAGTATGAAAAAATTTATTTTTGATTTAGGGGAGGGGGAAAAAAACGATATTTACCCTTTGGATAAAAACTGGGCACATCACGGCGCTTGGGACGATGTTGACGGCCACAGCTATGTGTACAGACCTTATGATGTAGCCTTGCGCTCAAGGTTTGGAACACCTACTACTGCTAAAGATTATATCAGAAAAGCACAGTATATAAATGCTGGCAGCTATAGGGCAATGTACGAAGCAGCCAACCATCGTATGTGGGATATTACACAGGGCGTAATGCTTTGGAAACTTAATTCAACCTGGCCAACTGTTGTATGGCAACTTTATGATTGGTTCCTAAACCCGACATCTGCCTATTATTTCACGAAAAAAGCACTGGAGCCCGTACATATACAGCTAAATGAGCAAGATTTTAAAGTTTCCATTATAAATGCACAGCACAAAAAATTTGATGACCTAAAAGCAGGTGTTAAAGTTTATGATTTTGACTTGAACGTAAAATGGGAAAAGGATACTTTATTCAATATTGGCGAAGATCGCTATAAAGAACTTTTTAATGTGCCGGAAATAAAAGGGATAAGCGGAACCTATTTTATCAAACTTACTTTAAACGAAAAAAACGGGAAAGAAATTTCGGAAAATTTTTATTGGTTTTCTTCAGCAAAAGGTGTTGATGATAAAGTTTATGAGGCAGTAAAAAGAGCTGGGGTCGACAGTAAAGAATATGCTAAAAGAGTAGACCATACGGATCTGTCATCCCTAAAAAGGGTCAAGCTGGATTTAAACTGTGAATTTATTGATGAGGATACCGAGATAGTGGCCAAAGTGAAAGCAAAAAACACTACAAAAGGACTTGCTTTTATGAACAGGCTAATGGTCACAAAAGGAAAAGACGGTGAAGAAATATTACCTACCATTTGGAGCGATAATTTCTTTACTTTATTGCCCGGAGAAGAAAAAGTACTCACAGCGCGATTTACAAAAGCAGATCTTGATGGAAAAGAACCAATTGTAATTACAGATATAAATTGATAAAGTTGAAACTTTTATCGATTAATATACCACACTCTTCTTTAGTTGAAATAGACTATATCATAATAATTGTATATCTGTTGGTATTGGTTGGTTTTGCCCTGTTTATGAAAATAACGAAAAAAGCGGGTACCGATACAGAAAGTTATTTTTTGGGCGGACGTAAAATACCAGGTTGGTTGAACGGAATTTCTTATGCCGCAACCAGCATGAATACCGATGTAGCACCAGCATACAGCGGAATGACCGTAATTACCGGGGCTTTTATCTATTGGTGGTATATCAGTAGGTTTAGTATTGCCTTAATGATAGGTGCTGTATTGTTTGCTGTATTATGGAGAAGACTTAAACTAATCACCTCTCCAGAATTTTATGAAATCCGATTTTCGGGCAATCCCGCAGTAATCGTTCGTAGTTGGGTCGCCGTTCGAAGTGCCTTTATCTCTGTAGTCGCTTGGACCGGTGCAGGGCTTTTAGGATTGCATAAAATCGCTTTACCTCTTTTAGGTTGGGATATGATGACAACTTTTGCTATCATCATACCTATTGTACTTTTCTATGTACTATTGTCAGGCTATATCGGTGTAGTGATCTCTGATTTTTTTCAAACATCCATCATTATTATCAGCTCATTCGTATTGATGTATCTTGTACTTCAAGATTTTAGTAGCGGAGAAGGTATTATAAATGGAACTATAGGATTAAAAAATGCCCTATTGAACCAATTTGGAGAAGGTGTTGTGAGTTGGCATCCTCCCAAAAGCCATGAACTATTAGGTATGATCGGAATCATTGCATGGGTGGTAGGCTCATCTGTAGGTTATGGTGGTGATGTGGCTCCCATGTCAGGTGCCATGGAAGGCCAGCGAATTCTTTCTTGCAAAAATGAAAAAGAAGCATCTAAAATGTATATCTGGGCTGAGATAACACTCTTTCTTATGCTTACCTTATTGACCTTGCCCGCATTGGGTGCGATGGTAAAATGGCCAGGCCTGCACGATGGCACCATCAATAAAGAACTAGCCTATGGAATGCTGCTCAATGAATATTTGCCCACGGGGCTTTTAGGATTGGCGGTAAGTGGAATTTTGGCATCGGTAATGTCTACCATAAGTTCAAATATGAATTTTGGGGCTCAGGTTTTTGTAAACGATGTTTACAAACGTCTTTTTGTTAAAAATGCAACTGAAAAACACTATTTGGCCATAGGAAGGTATGTTGCTGCCATTATTGTCGTTTTGGCCGTTATTGTAGCTGTAAAAGCTGAAAATGTTATTGATATCGCTATTTTTATGTTGGGTATTTCTTCGGCAGAACTCACTGCAAATTGGGCGCAATGGTGGTGGTGGCGGTTTAATGCAAAGGCTAGATTGGCAGCTTCTTTTGGTGGGCCGATCATATTCATCATCAACAAATTTATTGTTTTTGAATATTTTCTCGATTACGGAGATGATACCGCTTACATCGTAGTACTCGCCTCAATGGCAATAACATTTATATTCTGGGTCTCTGTTGCACTGTCGACCGAACCTGAGCCTGAAGAGAAATTGATAGCATTTTATAAAAGAGCAAGACCAATGGGATGGTGGGGCGATATTCCACAGAAAGCAGGAATTTCAAAACCTTCTAAACCAAGAAAAGTAATCATAGGTATTGCTATAGCCATCGTCGGCGCTATTGCAATTTCATCTGGAACTATTAGTTTTAATAGTTTGTATATCGCACAATGGAATACTGCTATTTATGCAGGAATAATTTCTATGATTTCTGGATTAGCATTTAGATTTTTATTTAAAAATTATACTAGTGAAAATGATGAATGAAAAATTTGACGAATACGAATTATTATACAAAAACGAATTATTCAATAATGTAATTCCTTTTTGGGAAAACAATTCTATTGATACAGAATTTGGTGGTTATTTTACCTGTTTAGATAAAAAAGGAAATGTCTATGATACCGATAAATTTATTTGGTTACAGGCAAGACAAGTTTGGACATTTTCTATGTTGTACAATAAGCATGGGGAAAATAAAGAATGGATAACCATAGCAAAGCATGGTATTGATTTCTTAAAAAAGCATGGAAGAGACAAGAACGGAAATTGGTATTTTTCTTTAAGAAGAGATGGCAGTCCTTTAACACAACCTTATAATATATTTTCTGATTGTTTTGCAGCTTTGGCTTTTGGAGCATATGCATATGCAACTGGTAACGGAGAATGCAAACAGATATCTCTCACTACTTACCAAAATATTTTAGCAAGACAAGATAACCCTAAAGGAATTTACAACAAAACTATTCATCAAAACAGACCTTTAAAATCATTTAGTTTACCTATGATTTTGGCAAACTTGACTTTAGAGCTCAAATGGATGCTTGGCGACAATAGTTTTAATGAATATTCTGAATCTTTCTTAAATGAAATTATGACTTCTTTTCTTGATACGGACCTGTTGCTTATTAAAGAAAATGTGTTGGTAAATGGTGAAGATCTAGATTCTTTTGAAGGAAGGTTGATAAACCCCGGCCATGGTATAGAAGGTATGGGCTTTGTTATGGATCTTGCTGCTGAATTAGGGAGAAAAGACCTTATACAACAAGCTATTGACGTTGTACTGGCTACGCTGGAATTTGGTTGGGATAAAGAATTTGGTGGAATTTTCTATTTTATGGATAGTAAAGCAAAACCGCCATTATCATTAGAATGGGATCAAAAATTGTGGTGGGTACATTTAGAAGCTTTAGTTACATTGCTAAAAGCTTATTCACTAACAGGTGATAAAAGATGTGGGGAATGGTATGAGAAAGTTCACAACTATACTTGGAGTCATTTTCCTGATAAAAAACATGGAGAATGGTATGGTTATCTTAACCGACAAGGCGAACCCTTGTTAACTATTAAAGGAGGAAAATGGAAAGGTTTTTTTCATGTACCAAGGTCTTTATTTCATAATTATCAATTGTTTAAGAATTTATCCGAAGATTAAGGAATCGTAGCTTTAGTTATGATTCGAAAAGTAGTATGAGAAATGAATTATCAAGACCAGTAGAGTCTACTCCCGCCGAGTTTATGATGATTTAATACCTTCTAAGCATCCCGTGCGTATCGTCAATACGATATTAGATCAAATAAATTCAAGTGCATTGAAAAAACCTATAAAAGAGGAGAGCACTTCAAATTATCACTCCAAGTCACTTCCTGAAATTTTGACATGCACCCACGATTATGACACCAACGAGGTCTTTCTTGTTGTTAGACACAAAGAAAACACCCAATACACCACCATCAAAAAAAAAAAAAATGACTGTCCGACATTAGGCACGAGCATATACTCATTGACGAGATAATAGTTATTAACTCAAGTTACGCAAAGATTTAAAAAGGGCTAACTTTCCCTTATGGGAAATATTCAGGATCTGTACACGGATTATCTTTTGAGCAGTTTTGGGCAGGCCAGTGCCACGGGGCTCTCTTCGCTATTGGACGGGAATATCTCCCACGACAAGATCACACGCCACCTTTGCGGCGCCGCCCACGGTGGCAAGGAGCTTTGGCTTTCGGTCAAGCCGTTGGTAAAGAAGTACCGTAGGATGCCTGCCCGATATTCGACGACACCATCATCGAGAAGCCCTACAGCAAGGTGGACGAGCACAATTGTTATCACTATGACCATAGCAAGGGCAGGAACGTCAAGGGCATCGACCTGTTGAACTGTCTTTACCATAGCGGGGCCGGGGCCGTCCGCTGCCCGGTAAACTATAGGCCGGTGTCCAAGCCCGTGCATTATTGCGAGGTGGTCGCCCGAAAGGAAAAGCGCAAGGGCGAGGTTTCCAAGAACGAGATGTTCAGGGAGATGATCGCTCAAGTGATCCACAACCAGTTGCCGTTCCGTTACGTTTTGGCCGACAGTTGGTTCTGCTCCAACGACAAT